>JALOOB010000168.1 GCA_025454635.1 Anaerolineae bacterium | reverse complement strand
TCAGGAAGCGCTGCGCGATGGCATCGACATCACCCGCGACCAGTTTTGGGCGCGCCTGCCCGCCGCCAACCCGCTGCCGACAACCTCCCAGGCCGCGCCATCCGATTTCCTCGGCCTCTTCCAGTCGTTCGCCGAGGCCGGCGACGAGGTCATCGCGCTCCTAATCTCCGGCAAACTGAGCGGCACCCTCAGTTCGGCCACGATTGCCTACGAGAGCAATCCCGGCTGGCCCATCGACGTGATCGACTCAAAGAACGTCTCCATCGGGCTGGGCCTGCTTGCGCAGGAGGCCGTCCGCATGATCGATGCGGGCGCGTCGCGCGCCGAGATCACCGCCCGCCTGCTCGCGCTACGTGAGCATGTGCGTCTCGTGTTCGTCCTCGAAACGCTGGAGTATCTCCAGCGCGGTGGCCGCATCGGCAAGGCCCAGGCATTCGTCGGCACGCTGCTCAAGTTCAAGCCGCTGCTCGGCATCGTCGACGGCGAAGTGGTCCCGCTCGCCCGTGTCCGCAGCCGCGCCAAGGCAGTCGATGCCGCTTATGACCTGCTGACCCAGCAGGTGCAGGCGCGCGGCGGAAACGTCCGCATGGCGCTCACCAACGCGCTCGCGCCTGAAGAGACCTGGGCCATGGGCGCCCGGCTTTCAAAAGCGTTCGAAACCTCCGATTTCTACGTTTCCGACCTCGGCCGGCGTTCACGTCGGTCCGGGCACGCTTGGCGCCGCCGTCATGGCCGCCGGCTGAGATTTAGCGAAGACGCGCTGCGCGGCATCGTGCCTGACGCAGCGCGTCTTTTGTTGCGCGCGAGTGTTCTATCGTATGCCACGTTTGCAGAGTCACGTGCCAGAGGCAGAAGCGGCGGAAAATCCGTACGCTGACCTGAGTGAGGCTGCGCTGGTTGAATTGGCGAAGCGCGAGGGTGACGCCTTCGGCGAACTGTACCGCCGCCACGTAGATCGTATTTACACATACATCTACTATCGGACGGGCAGCGCCGCCGACGCGGAAGACCTGACCGCCCGCGCGTTTCACCAGGCCCTCACCCATCTGCCGCGGTACACGGATCATGGCGTGCCGTTCGCGGCGTGGCTGTATCGGATCGCGCACAACCTGGTCGCCAACCACCACCGCTCGCACAGCCGGTGGAAGTTGACCTCGCTGGAAGATCTCGAGCTGTCTGCCCGGCCCGCCGACAGCCCGGAACGTATGGCGGAGGCGAATGAGCGCAAACGCGCGCTCTGGTCGGCCATCCGCCGGCAGCCGGAGGAACGCCAGCGGCTGCTCATTCTCAAGTACGCCGACCGCCTCTCGAATGAGGAAATCGGCGAGCAGATGGGCCGGACCGAAAGCGCGATCAAATCGCTCTACTTTCGCACCTTGAAGGCCCTCAAGGCCGATTTGGAAGCCCGCGGCTGGTAAGAACCTTCGCCCATGCTCAGTTGGAGCCGCGAAGGAGCGCTCCGGCCTGCGTTATCAGAAAGGTTCACGATGTCCGTGAGTCGCATCGATTTCCTGCCGTCGGTCCTGTTCAGCACGCGCGTCCCTGCAGAGTCGCACGCGGGCGATATGCTCTCCGTCGTCCCCTACCTTGCCCTGGCACGCGAGCTCGCCGCGTTGTTCACCCCCGTCGCGCCCCGGCCTGAGTTCCGCGCCGATCTGGAGCGCACCCTCATCGCTGATGCGCGCCGCCAATCCGCAGAGTCCGTGCTCTTCCCTGTCGCCATCGAGTCGCGCGAAGGCGGCGAGCGGCGCTGGGTCATGGTCTCTGCCGCCGCAGCAGCAGCCGTCGGCTCCGCGGTTTCCATTGCCGGCATCGTCGTCTACGTCCTGCGCCGCCGCGACCGCGCCGCCTGATTCCCCGCGCGCTTATCTCACATCGCAAATAACCTCATCATACGTGCGCTCCGCGGTCGCCCTTAGAACGCTTGCTCGAACCCCTCCCGGAGTTTCCCATCCGGGAGGTTTGTTGTTTAATGGCCCTATGCTTGAGTTGAGCGATATCCGCCACCTGCCGCAGCTCGACGCCGCGGTCGAGGAGCTTCTCGCGGACGGCCCCGGCCTGGCGCTCGTCGCCGGACTTGATCCGCCCACGTCCGCGTTGTCTGCCTCAGAAGGGCTGCCGCTGCCATCCGGCCGCGCATCGCTCTTCCGCATCCTGACGCGGCGCCTGCTGGCCGGCGCCACCCGCCGCGTCCTCGTGGTGGCCCCCGCGCGCGACGCCATTCGGGTCACACGCGATCACCGGCGCCGCGTCGAGGTCGTCGCCGTAGCCGACGCCGAGGAAGTCCGCGCCCGCATGCTCGCGGTCGCCAGCCTCCCGCCCGAGCTGGTGATCGTCCAGCAGAACGTCACGCCGGCCGTCGTCGACGCCGCCCTGCAGCTTGCCGCGGCCGGCTCAAAGGTGCTCGCCCAACTCAATACCCCGTGCCGCGGCCTTGGCGCCGTCCGAGAACTTGCCGGCGCTGGCGTGTCACAGCGCGACCTCCACGCGCTCAAGTGGATCGTCGCCAGCCAGCGTGTCCCGGCCCTGTGCGTGTGCGCGGCGCTCCGCCCCGTCGACCCCCTCGCCGCAGCCGAGTTCGCCGCGCGCTTCCCCGCCTTGGTCCCGCTGCCCGCGCAGCTCCGCCAGCCGGTCGGCTGCTCCAACTGTGGCGGCAGCGGTTACAGCGGCGAAGTCTTCATCTTCGACATCTACCGGCCCGACATCCGCCGCGCCGGCGTCTCCTACGAGGAGTACGCGCTCGGCCTCGCGCTCGATGGGCTGATCGCGCTCGACGACGTCCTCTCCCTCGACGCGGCCCAACTCCGCCAGGCCCACGCAATGCGCGAGTCAAGCGAGGCAGCGCTGCGCGAAGCCAACGCCGCGCTCCAGCGGCAGGTGGCCCAGCTCGAAACCGCGCACCGCGTCTCGACCCAGCGGACCGAAGCCCTTCTCTCCCTCCAGCGCATCGGCGAAGCGCTGCTCTCCGACGCGACGCCCGCCGAACTGGCCGCGCGCCTCTGTCGCCAGGCGCGCGAGCTATGCGGCGCGGAGCGCGTGATCCTCTACGCAGTGCAGGGCGAGCAAGCCATCGCGCTGGGCGAGGCCGGCTGGGGCGCGGACCGGCTGCCCGCGGCTATGCCTGCAACCGCGGTGTGCTGCCTGCCCGAGGATTCGGAGGCCGCCGGCAGGCCCGCGCGCTTCGACGATTGGCCGCCCGGCATCCCCGAGCGCACGCCCGACCTCGAAGGCGCCGAGTTGCGCGCCGGGCTGCGCGCGCCTCTGGTCGTCCAGGGCGCTGTCGTCGGCGCCCTCTACGTCCACTCCACTGTCCGCGCCAGTTTCGCGCCGGGCCACGTGGCCCTGCTGCAAACCTTCGCCGCGCAGGCCGCGCTCGCGCTCCAGCGCGTCGCGCTCACGGCCGAGCTCCGCGCCAAGGTCGCCGCGTTGGAGGCCGCGCAGGCCGAGCTGGCGGTCAAGGCGCGCATGGCGCGCGAATTGGAGCTGGCGCGCCAGGTGCAGGAAAGCTTCTTGCCCAAAACCTTTCCCGATGCGCCCGGTTTTGCCTTCGGCGCGTACAGCGAGCCCGCCCGTGAAGTGGGCGGCGATTTCTACGACGTCATCGACCTGGGCGAGGGCCGCGTTGGTCTGGTCATCGCGGACGTGTCCGACAAGGGCATGGCCGCCGCGCTCTACATGGCCCTGACCCGCAGCCTCATCCGCGCCGAGGCCGTTCGCGAGCCCTCCCCGCGCATGGTCCTCGGCAACGTCAACCGCTCGCTGCTCGATCTGGGCGAGCAGGGCATGTTCGTCACGGTCTTCTATGGCGTGCTCGATACGCGCGCCGGGGAGCTGCTCTACGCCCGCGCCGGTCACGACTACCCGCTCCTGCTGCGCGACGGCGCGGCCACGCCCCTCGACGGCGCGGGCGCGCTGCTCGGCCTCTTCGATGAAATCGCCGCCGCCCTTACCGAACAGTCCGTCCGGCTGCTCCCCGGCGACCGCCTGGCTCTCTACACGGACGGACTGACCGACGTGGTGGACGGACAGCAGCGGATGCTCGGACTCGAAGGGCTGGAGACGATTCTCCTGCAACAGGCCACCCTCTCCGCCGCCGATTTCGCATCGGGCGTCGCCCGCCGCCTCGATGAGTACCGCGCGGGCGCGGAGCAGGCCGACGATATGACGCTGTTGGTTGTAACCTGCGCGCACCGCAGGCATCACACAAGGGACGCAGCATAACTCACACGCAGATAAAGGATGGATGCTCCATGGGTAGGATCGACGTGAAGTGGTTGGGCGAGGACAGCCGGATGTTCGTCGGCCGGGACACCTTTGGCCGCACGGTCGTCGCAGGTTACTGGCAGAAGCCGAACGACCCGACCTGGACCGAGGCGCGCGGCGCGAAGGCGTCCGACTTGTTGGTGATCGCGCTCGCGTCGTGCTCCGCGTACGACGTGGTGGACATTTTGCAGAAGCAGCGCGAGCCGCTAACCAGCCTGCTCATCACCGCGGACGCGCAGCAGGCCCCCGAGCCGCCCTGGCCCTTCACCAAGATCCACCTGCACTACCAGGCCACCGGCAAGGACCTCGACCCGAAGAAGGTCGAGCGCGCCATCAAGCTATCCGAAGAGAAGTATTGCTCCGTCGCCGCCACCATCCGCGGCGTCACGGAGATCACCCACAGTTTTGAGGTTTGCCCGGAGGCGTAAGGTAAGCGGCGCGGGTGGCAGAGTCACCTGCCCTTCTCGTCCCCGCATGCGCCCGACAGAACCGCAATTGTTGTAGGGGCGACCTGCGGTCGCCCCTACAAGTCTTGTTCGGCGATCTAGGCCCACCCCTCCAGCAGCGCGGCAAACAACCGTACGCCGTACCCCGTCGCGCCCTTCGGCTTCGCCGGCTTGTCCTCGTCCGACAAGGACATCGACGCCATGTCCACGTGCGCCCACGGATACCCTTCCGTGAAGTGCTCGATGAACTTCGCGCTCGTACCCAGCCCACCGTAACGCCCGCCGGTGTTCTTCACGTCCGCGACCTGGCTCTTGATCGTCTCCGCGTACTCGTCGTACAAGGGGAAGCGCCACAGCCGCTCGCCCGACGCCTCAGCCGCCCTAACCAGCCGCGCGGCGACCGCCTCGTCGTTCGCGAAGAACCCCGCCGCGTGCGGACCCAAGGCCATCGCCTGCACCCCCGTCAGCGTCGCGATATCGATCACCGCGTCGGGATTGAAGCGCTTCGCGTACGCAAGCGCGTCGGCCAGCAGCATGCGGCCTTCCGCGTCCGTGCTGATGACCTCCATCGTCTTGCCCGTCATGCCCTTGAACACATCGCCCGGCTTCTGCGCGCGGCCGCCCGGCAGGTTCTCCGCGCACGGCGCCAGCCCGACCACCCGCAGCGGCACGTTCAGCTGCCCCGCCACGCCGAGCGCCCCGATCACCGCGGCCGCGCCCGCCATATCCCCCTTCATCTTCCACATCTCTTCGCCCGGCTTGATCGAAATGCCGCCCGAGTCAAACGTGACGCCCTTGCCCACGAGGACGACCGTCGGCAGATCTGTCCGGCCCGCGTTGTGCTCCAGCACGATCAGTTGCGGCTCCGCCTCCGACTCCTCCGCCACCGCCATGAAGATGCCCATGCCGAGTTCTTTGCACGCGGCCCGGCCGAGCGACTCGTAGCGTAGCCCGGTTTCGCGCGCGACTTTCGCCGCCACCGTCGACATCACGACCGGCGTCATGTGGTTGGCCGGCGTGTTGACCAGCTCGCGCGCCGCGCAATCGCCGCGCCCTTGCGAATCCCCGCCTCGATGGCCTTCCGGCTCTCCCCGCTCAACTCCACCACGACCATCTGCGCCGGGTCGGCCTTCCACTCCTTCGGCAGCTTCGAGCGCTGTCCCTCGTAGCGGTACAGGCCCATCAGCCCGCCCTCCGCAACCGCCTGCGCCGCGCCCGCCGCGTCCAGCCCCCCGATGCCCGCGCCATGAACGATCGTCGCGAAGCGTTTCGCGCCTAGCTCCCGCGCCTTGCGCGCCGCGGTCGCCGCCGCATTGCGCACGCCCGCCAGATTAAACTTGCCCGCCTCGCCCAGCCCCACCACGAGCACGCGGGGCGCAGGGATCGCGCCCCGCGTGTACAGGACGAGCGTCTCGCCCGCCTTGCCCGTGAAGTCGCCCATTGCCAGCGCGTCGCGGATCATCCCGCCCAGCGCTGAATCGACTGCGCCCGTCGCGCCGCCCGGAACCATCACGCCCTGAAACAGGTTCACGACGATCACGTCCGCCTCTTCCTGAGCGATGTTGCCTTGCTTAACAAGAATCTCCACTGATTCCTCCTGTATGTAATGTGGCGCCGCGCCAAAGCCCCGTTCACGGGGCGCGACGGTGTAGCCGGCGCCATGCATGGCGCACCATTAATGGCCGGGCGGCATGGTCAGCGCAGCGAAGTTAGGGATACCCCGGTTATTTTGTTAACATTCATTACGTCCGGGCGGCGCCGGCACGGGCGCGCCTTCGCCTACACCACGTTGTGCTCGCGCACCAGGTCGCCCTCCGCAAAGCGGCTGTGCCGCAGCTGCCGGATATCCAGCGCGCTCGCCTTCCCGTCCAGCGCCAGCTCCGCGGCCAGCAGGCCCGCCACCGGTCCGTGCATGAACCCGTGCCCGCTGAACCCCGCTACAATCGTGAACCCCGCTGGCTCGCGCAGCGTGTCGATCACCGGGTGCGCGTCCGGCGTCACCTCGTACAGCCCCGCCCACTCGCGCAGCAGCCCCGCGTTCGCCAGCAGCGGGAACCGCCACATCGCATTCTCCAGGTGCTGCTCGGTCCACGCGTGGTCGACCGACTGATCGAACCCCGGCTTTTCGTTCGCGTTCGACTGCCCCGTCAGGATGCCCTTTCCCTCGCGGTGGAAGTACAGCGAGCGGCTGAAGTCGAGCACGAAGGGGAAATCGTTCGGCACACCCTTAAGCGGTGTGGTCACCGCGATCTGTCGCCGCAGCGGAACAATCGGCAGGTCCACCCCCGCCAGCGCCGCCACCTTCCCCGCCCACGGCCCCGCCGCGTTGACCACCGCAGGCGTCGCGATGTCGCCCTTTGGCGTCGTCACGCCGGTCACGCGCCCGCCTTCGACGCAAATACCGGTGACCTCCGTCGCGGTAAAGACCTGCGCGCCCAGCCGCCGCGCCGCGGCAGCGTATCCTTGCACCACCCCGTTCGGGTCGGCCAGGCCGTCCCCCGCGTGCCACGCCGCGCCCAGCACGCCTTCCAGGTTCAACAACGGCACGCGCGCCTGCGTCTCCTCCGCGGTCAGCAGTTGCGACGGCACCCCCATGCTGTTCTGCAGCGCCACATTGCGCCGGAAAACCTCGACGTCATGCTTGTTGTCGAGCAGGAACAAATACCCCGGCCACCGCAGGTCGATTGGCTGCCCCGTCTCCTCCTCGAACCGTTCGAGCATCGGCAGGCTGATCTGCGATAACCGGATGTTGATCTCCGTGCTGAACTGATACCGGATGCCCCCAGCGCACTTGCCGGTGGCCTCCGCGCCGAGGAACTCATGCTTTTCGAGCAGGACAACGTTGCGGACGCCGCGCCGGGCCAGGTGATAGGCCGCGCTCGCGCCCATGACGCCGCCGCCGATGATGACGGCATCTGCGATGTGGGGAAGCATGACAAACTCCTTTGCTTGCCGCTTGCGATGAAGATGCGCCTAACCACAAAGAATCAAAGACACGAAGTCCCACAAAGGGCTTCATGAGCCTTCGGTTCTTTGGTTCTTTGTGGTTAGCGTTGCCGTCATTTGGCCTGTTTTGCGCGCGCGGCCATCTGCATCCAGTCCTCGTCGCTCAGCGCCTCCAGCCACGAGAACTGTCCCGCGCCCTTCAGCCACTCGCCGCCGTCGATCACCACGCATTCGCCGTTGATGTACCCCGCCATGTCCGAAAGCAGGTACGCGGCGAGGTTGGCGAGTTCCTCATGCCGGCCGACGCGCTTGAGCGGGATGCGGTTCAGCGCGGCCTCCGCCATGCCGGGCGGCATGAGCCGCTGCCACGCGCCTTCGGTCGGGAACGGGCCGGGTGCGATTGCGGCGGTGGTGATGTTATGCCGCGCCCACTCGACCGCCAGCGAACGCGTGAGCGCAAGCACGCCCGCCTTCGCCGCGGCCGACGGCGCCACGTACGCCGAGCCCGATTCGACATAGGTCGCAACGATATTGAGCACTCGCCCCGGCCGCCCGGCCGCGATCCAGCGCTTCCCCGCGGCCAGCGTGCAGTAGAAGGTGCCATGCAGCACGATGCCCAGCACCGAGTCGACCGCCCGCGGCGACAGGCGCTCGGTCGGGCTGGCGAAGTTGCCGGCCGCGTTGTTGAGCAGCACGTCCAGCCCGCCGTAGTGCGCCCACGCGGCCTCGAACATCCTCTCCACCGCGTCTGGGTCGCGCACATCCACCGGCAGCGGCAGCACCTCCCCGCCGTGCGCCCGCTCCATCTCGTCCGCGGCCTGCTTGAGCAGCTCCTCTCGCCGGCTGGCAATCACCAGCTTCGCGCCGAGATCGAGGAACCGCTCGCCCATCGCGCGGCCGAGCCCGGTGCCGCCCCCCGTAATCAGGATGACCTTGTCCTTGAGCAGGTCCGGCAGGAACATCATGCCCTCCTACGAACAGGACCGGTCAGGCTTCGCGCCCGGCCGGTCCGGCGGATCAGTCGTCCCTTCGCTCCGGCGCTTTGCCCGGCAGCTTCTCGTAGCTCGCGCAGTTCGGCTCCTGTTTCGGCGTGGGATACAGGCAGACGACATAGTTGCTGCCGCCAAACCGCGCGATCACGGCCGCGTGCTCGTCGAAGCTCGACGGCGGGCGCAGCTCGTGGAAGCGGTCCAGATCGTACTGCGTCCACTCCAGCGTATAGTCGCGCTGCTCCGCCGGAATGCTCGTAATAAAGGTCCCCCGCAGCGGCTCAGGCACGGCCGCAGCCGTCGTCGCGGCCAGCCCCGCCTGGACCATGTCATTCATGTCCCGCAGATTGCCGCGCGCCTCCGCCGATTCGATCTCGAACGCGCCCGCAAAGGCCATCACGAGGACCAGCGCGACTGGCAGCCGCGCGCGGCGCAGAAACGCTTCGCCATCACGCGCCGCATCCACCTGCCGCTCGCTCAGCCACCGGATCAACGCCAGCAGCGGCACGCTCAGCCACGCCAGCGGCACGGAAAACAGCGCGCTGCTGATGAGCGCGCCGCCGAAGCCCAGCACGTCAAGGCGGATGAGCATGTAGGCGAAGATGCCCGCAAGCGCGACCGCCGCGCCGTAGATGATCCCGCGCGCCGCGCTCGCCGGGTAGCACGTCAGCCCGCCCAGAAACGCGCCCAACAGCCCGCTCAGCAGCGCGTTGCCGATCGGGCCTGCGGGCGGCGCGTAAAAAGGAATCCCCGGCTCTGCGATGGGGTTGATCAGTTGCGAGACGAGCCCATAGGTCAAGCCCAACAGCGCGCCCAGGAGAATGCCCATCCTGAATCGCGCCCGGCCGCGCGCCGCGACTGCAGCCGCGTCGGGCGACGTTGCGCTTAGCCACGCCGACCGCTCCGGCGTTGTCGCGCCGCCCTTCCAGACGCGCCGCTCTTCTCTTTCATTTGCGCTTTTCACTCCGGCTGCTCCCCCTGCCTGCTCAACAGCAGGCCCACATCTTCAATGCGCCCGCGGCCGGACTATCGCGGAAGCGCATTGAACCCGCGGCAAAGCGGCGGCTTGTCTTCCGCCACGTAGATGCATACGAGATTCCACCCGCTCGAGTAGCGCGCCACCACCGCCGAGTGGAAGTCAAAGTTTTCGCTGGGCCGCGCAATGCGGTAACGGCTGATATTCGTCCCTTCCCATGCAAGCCGGTACGGCTCCCGCAGGTGGTCCTCGAATCCATCAACCTGCGCCAAGGCGTCAGGCGTCGCCCCACTGGCCACCGCCTCAGACAGCATGGCATTGGCAACCCGTAGCGTCTCGCGTCCGCGCGCCGGGTAGATCGACGTGTAGCCTACCACCGCCACCAGCGCGATCAGGACGCCCGGCCAGAGCAGGCGCCCGCGCCAGTTCTGACCGTCGCGGTGGGCCTCTTCCTGGTGCCCGATCACCCACCGCACCGCCGCAAAAATCGGCACCAGCATCCCCCAGAACGGCAGCGCCAGCGTGATCGCGGAGACGAGCCGCAACGCAAAGCTCTCGCTCAGCCCCCGCGCCGTCGCCAGCGACAGCAGAACGATGCCAGCCGCGCCCGCCGCGGCCATCAGGAACACGCCCTTCATGCCGCTGCGCGGCCACGCCACCAGCAGGCCGAGCGCCGCGCCCCCGAGTGTGAACACCAGCGTGTTAAGCCACGCGCCGAGCGGCGGCTGGTAGAGAGGAACGCCCGGCGCCAACAGCCGGTTCCCCAGTTGCGAGAAGACACCGTAGGCCAGCCCCAGCGCGCCGCCGATTAGAAGGCCGATGCGGCGCCGGTAGCGGTCATCCGGCTCGGAATCTGGCAGCGAAAGATCAAATGCGGTCATTGCGCGAACCTGATGACAAACGTGCTGTACGGCGGCAGCTCCGCGATGGGCTTATACCCTTCAAACCCATCCGTGGGGATGATAGGGATCTCTCCGGCCGCGTCTTCCGGACCGAAGACGAGCTCCGCAGTGACTGGCCGCGCAGACGCGGCCGCGCCAGGCAGCGGTTCGAGGCTCAACTCATAGTCGCTCACAGGCTTGTCGTCCAGGTTGATGAGGACAAGGAAGCGCTCATCTCCCTGCGACCGCACGAAACTGTACACCGACTTGGCCTCTTCCGGCACGGTGACCAGCCGCCAGTCCCCCGTGCGAAGCGCAGGATAGGTGTTGCGCAGCCGGATAAGCCCGCGGTAATGGTTGAGCAGTGAGGCCGGGTCCGCCGCCTGCCCCTCCACATTGCGCTCCGCTACGTCATCAAAGTAGCTGTTCCACGGCTCACCGTCCGTGAATCCGCCATCCGCCGTCCACTGCATCGGCCGGCGAATGTTCTCGTCCGGCTTCTGGCCCTGCATCCCGATCTCTTCGCCGTAGTAGACAAACGGGACGCCCGGATAGAGCAGTTGCAGGCTCGCGGCCGTATACGCCTGCCCCTCTTCGAGCATGCGGGAGCGGGTCCGGTTCTGGTCGTGGTTCGCGAGGAACGAGGCAAACTGGCCCGGCGGATACACTTCGTCCACGCGCGGTTGCGCGCGCTCGACAAACTCGCGGTCCTCTTGCAAGGCGGACTGGATCATCGCCTCGGCCATCGTAAACTCGAAAGCCGTGTCCACCTTATCGGGCACGTACTTCGCCACAATCGAAGTCTCACCCCACGACTCGCCCACCGTGAACGCCTCCGGGTTCACGCCCTTGTAGAACTTGTAGAAGTCCTGCAGCCACTCGAACGTGGCCGGCGCGTGTTCGACCTTTCGGCCCTCCTCAAACAGGTGCTTGATCGCATCGAGGCGGAAGCCGTCGACCTTCACGTCCTCCAGCCAGAAGCGGATGATCTCGCGCATCGCCTCCGTGACTTCGGGATTCGCGTAGTTCAAGTCGGGCATGTCGGGGCTAAAGAATCCGTAATATTGGAGGCCGTTGTCGGCCTTGTGCCAGCCGGGGCCTGTCGGGTTCTCCGACCACACGTACCAGTCGTGCTTAGGCGAGTTGGGGTCCTGCGCCTCCAGGAACCAGGGGTGCTGCGACGAGGTATGGTTCATGACGAGGTCGACGATGACCTTGATGCCCCGCTTGTGGGCCTCTTCCAACAAGCGGTCGAAGTCCTCGCGCGTGCCATACTCCTGATCGATCGTCATGTAGTCGACCACATCGTAGCCGTGGTAGGACGGCGATTCTGCCACGGGCATCAGCCATATGCCCGTCACGCCGAGGTCGTCCGTTGTGTCAGGATTGCCGTCGTTCAGGTAGTCGAGGCGGGAGATCAGGCCCTTGAGGTCGCCAACTCCGTCGGCGTCAGAGTCCTGGAAGGAGCGGACGAAGATTTCGTAGAAGATGCGGTCGTTCCACCAACCATATTGAGCGTCGGCTGGCGACTCGGTCGGCGCGACCGTGGGCGCGATGGTCGGGGTCGCCGCAGGCGCCGCGGTCGCGGCCGGAGTTGACGTCGCGGGCTCAATCGCCGCGGGCGCGGAGGCGCTTGTCGGCGCGGGGGTCGGACCCGCCGCGCAGCCGGCCAGAATCGACAATATCAGGAAGCACGCGGCCAGTTGGGGCAAGCCGCGCCATCGGCGCCCTCGCATATCTTCTCCTCGGACAAAGCAAATTGCGAGGGCAAGTATCGCCCTAAGGGGAGGGTTTGTCAATGAGGAAGCGCGCCGACCTGCTCCACCCCGCGCCCACGCGCGGGGCTAGATCAGCAGCAGACTGAGCGCCATCACGCCCATACCCCCGATCAGACCGAGTAAGCTGTCGTGCCCCTTGCCGTACGCCCGGCTCGTCGGCAGCAGTTCGTCCAGGCTGATATACACCATGATCCCGGCGACCGCGCCGAAAAGGATGCCCATGAGCTCGGGCGGCACGACCGCGCCGCCGGTGCCAAAGATCAAAATGAGGACAAACACCGCGATGAGCGCGCCGATGGGTTCGGCGAGCCCGCTAAGGGCCGAGAGGGTGAATGCCTTCCTGCGGCTGCCGGTCGCGTAAAACACCGGCACCGAAACGCTGATGCCCTCGGGAACATTGTGCAGCGCAACCGCGATCGCAATTGCCATACCCAGGCTGGGGTCCTGGAGCCCGGAGAGAAAAGTCGCCAGCCCTTCCGGAAAGTTGTGAATGCCGATCGCCAGCGCGCTGAAAATCCCCATCCGCATCAGCCGCTTGTGCTGCGCCGTGTAGTCCTCGATGCCCGCGGTCTGCGCATCCGGGCTATCGGAAGCCAGCGGCAGGGTCTCTGTCTCGGTGTGCACCTCGTGCGGGTTCTCCTGCGACGGGATCAGATTATCGATTAACCCGATGAACAGGATCCCGCCGAAGAACGAAATGACGTTGATCCAACCGCCGAGAGTCTCGCCGTAGCGCAGAACCAACGCCTCCTGCCCCTTGAAGAAGATCTCGACAAATGCAACGTAAAGCATCACGCCTGCGGAAAATCCGGTCGCAATCGAGAGGAATCGGAAGTCGGTGCGCTTCGCCCGGATGGCGATAAGGCTGCCAACCGCGGTTGAGGCGTGTGCTCCTGACGGTCGAGTGCGAAGCAATTGGGCGCGTGGCGTCCTATGTGGCAATGCGGGAGGCATCACTAGCTGGAGGATAGCATAACGCCTGGCCGGCGTCAATCAAAGGGGCATGCGCCCGGCGCGTTCCAATTTGGCCGCGAGGTCATCGGAGCATCCTGAGCGGAGCGAGCGCTGGGAGGGCATTCGAAGGGCCGCCGGGGCGCAACGTTGAACGCGAACCGCTCCCGATACTAGCTACCCAGGTTCACCCACTCGGTTCGCCATCTTCCCGTGGATCGTACTTGCCCCGATCCTCAAAAATCCTCGTTCCATCTTCGGTGTAGAGTTCGAAACCGGGATATTCAGGGCGGGATGCAGTGTAGACGCTCTTGCGTGGTTCGTAGTGCTCGGCCTCATCACCCCAGCACGTCCAGCCCGGTCGCGGCGCCCGGCAGAATAATTCCAGGTAGGGTGCCGGACTGCACTGCTCAATCACGTCATACAATTGGTCGGGCTTTCGCGAATGTTCTCGTTTCCGGCTAATAACAACGTTTGGCATACTGCGAGCCGGATCGAGCGTCCTCATGTGTCCCTTGACTCCGAACAGCACAAGTTCGGTCACGTTACGGAAATAAAAGCCGACCCCGCGCCTGTCCGGCCCCCCATCTTGCCGCACCTTGTACCATACAAGGTTCGTCTTGTAAGTGAACCCCCACGCCGCCATCACCCGCAAGCCCAGCTCGATGAGCGCGTTCGGCACCCACAAATACAGATGCGCTTTCGGGGCTGCGATAGAATTCACCGGAAGCGTGACGATCTCTTCGTTCGTCATCGTGCGGTAACGGTAGAGACGCTTGTGCTCCGGCGCGACCTTGCCTGTTCTGTTCTCAAACAGCCACGGTGGGTCTGCCAGGATGGTCGCAAACTGACCCGACGGTAGTTCCATCACTCACTCTCAACGTAAAGCCGCTTGGTAATCCCAAAAACGAGAACCGGACACCCACCTCCGCCTCCGCCCTCGAGCTTCGGCAGGAGCTTACTCATGTGCGTTGTAGCCATCCCATACGCTGCCCCGCGACCTAGCGCGTCGAACAACTCTTGCAGCTCATCCGTTCGAGTAATGATAACGCCCACCGAGACGACGCGCAAGTCGAATAGCAGGCGAAAGTTGTTGAGGTCACGGTCGAAGAAGGGATCCTTGTTGTTCCACTCGAGCTCCACCGCAACGCCGTTCTTGTACTCATCTACCTTATGCGTCGGAGAGTGAATCACGCCCTGATCCACCACGATCCGCGTATCAAAATGCTTCTCGACCCACCCAAGCGACCGAAAGGCAGAATCAATGGCCGTCGCCACGCTCGACTTGTTGCCGCCGCCGACGGCGATGTGGCTCTTTTTCAATCTGAATTCGGTGAGCACCGACATAATGTCTGCCCACTCTTGCGGATAGTCCTTCACCAGAACGGCCGACGCGTGCCGCCACTCATGTATTTCATAGTGCTGCGCAACAAAAGCCGGGATATCGGACAGCGCCAATGCATACGGCTCGAAGCCC
>JALOOB010000167.1 GCA_025454635.1 Anaerolineae bacterium | reverse complement strand
GTGGGGTGAGACCTCGAAGGTCGTTGGGCGGTCAGCGCGGCCAGGACGATGAGCGCGACGACGAGCGGGATCGCGAAGACGCCTTGCTGCTTGCTGGCGGCGGCGAGGGCGGCGAGCGCACCGGCCCATGCCGGATGGCGGGCGAGTGCGGCCCAGGACGCGGCAACGAGAAAGAGGGTCACCCAGGGGTCGGTGAAGGCGGTGGGGCCGAAGAGGATGGCGAAGGGCGAGAGCGCAAAGAGCGCTGCCGCGAGCAAGGCAACGCGCGGACCGTAGATGCGGCGCGCCAGGCCGTAGGTGGCCCACACGGTGAGCGCGGCGGCGATCATGCCGGGGGCGCGCAGCGCGAGCTCGGAGGGGCCGAAGAGCTTGAGGCTGGCGGCGAGAAGGTACAGCACGAGCGGCGGCTTGTCGACCCAGGGGATGAGCAGGAGGGGGTCCGAGCCGTCGGCAATGGAGCGCGCCCAGGCGCCGTACAGCGCCTCGTCGTGGTGCAGGGGCAGGTTCGCGAGCCAGGGGACCAAGCGGAGGGCGAGCGCAAGAAGGCAGACGCCTGCGAGCAGAGAGCGGTTTTGCCACAGAGGCCACGGAGAGCGCAGAGGTGTCTCTGAGGACGCTACGTTCTCTGAGGCAAGGGCCGCGCCGGCAGCGGACTTGCGCTTCATTCCGTCAGGCGATATTTGAGCAGTGTCCACATGACCGTCAATCCGTCGCGCCAACTGATCTTCTTGCCCTCGTTGTATTCGCGGCCGGTGTAGGAGATCGGCACCTCGTAAATCCGGTAGCCGCGCTTGAGTATTTTGGCCGTGATCTCGGGGTCGAAGCCCCAGCCGGGGGACTTGAGGCGCAGTTGCAGCGCGACCTCGCGCGTGAACACCTTGTAGCAGGTCTCCATGTCCGACAGGATGGTGTCGAACAGGACGTTGGTGAAAAGGGTCAGCACCTTGTTGCCGAGCATGTGGGTGAAGAACATGGCCTTG
Source organism: Anaerolineae bacterium (assembly GCA_025454635.1). Classification (GTDB taxonomy): domain Bacteria; phylum Chloroflexota; class Anaerolineae; order CG2-30-64-16; family CG2-30-64-16; genus JALOOB01. Next base: position 6,916 of record JALOOB010000167.1, on the reverse strand, counting down.
CGGGGTCCGCCGAGGAAGCGGCTGCCATAGACGACCTTGGTGCGGCCTTCGAGGATGGGCTGGAGCAACTGCGGGTACTCGCGCGGGTCGTACTCCAGGTCCGCGTCCTGCACGATGAGGACCTCGCCGCTCGACTTTTCGATGGCCGTGCGCACGGCTGCGCCCTTGCCCTGATTGCGCTCGTGGTAGTGGACGAAGACGCCGGGGAGCTCGGCCAGCTCGGGCAGGATGTCGCGGGTGCCGTCGCGCGAGCCGTCGTCGACGATAATCACTTCTTTGTCGACGACCAACTCGAACACCTTGCTGCGCGCGTCGCGCATCTCGGGCGGCGCGTAAGGACCGTTGCGCAGCTCCAGCTTGATGTCCACGGCCAGCACACGCTCGACGATTTCGCGGATGGTGTCGATTTCGTTATAACAGGGGATCAGGACCGAGAGCTTCAAAAGGCCTCCTGCGATTGCCATCGTGCGCATTATAGCGAGGCGGGCGCAGAACTCCCAATGGGGGGTGCGGACGCCTTTCGGCGGGGGCGGGCGGACTATTGAGCTTCAGACTGTCGTCCCTCGGCGGGGGCCGCGGGCCCCCGCCACCCCCGCTTCGGGGTCTGCGACCCCGAAACCCGGCATGGGTCACGGGGCGGGGCCGGCCCGGGGCGAAGGTGGTTGGTCCGCACGCCGGCCGGGGCGTCGCGCAGGCTCTTGCGCGAACCCAGGCGCGCGGCGCACCCTCCATCCTGCGGCTGAGTGCGCGCGCAGGATGCGGCTGCGGACGCGCAGCCGGCACGGCCGGTAATGCGCGATCCCTTCCCCGTCGGAACCTTTTTCCGCAGCCAGCAGAGGGCGCTTGACTTCCCGCGTGTCGCCCGTATACTTCCGCAGACGGAGTATGTAGATGGTAAGTTCCGAGGGACACGAACGGGTGCTGCTGGCGGTTTTCGCGCACCCGGACGACGAATCGTTCGGGCCGGGCGGGACGCTGGCGAAGTACGCGCGCGAGGGCGTGAAGGTCTGGTATGCGTGCGGGACGGACGGCAATGCGGGGACGGTCGACGCGGAGATGCTGGAGGGCTACAAGAGCACCTCGCAGCTGCGCGCGGCAGAGCTTTGCTGCGCGGCGCAGACGCTGGGGCTGGCGGGCATCGACTGGCTGGCGTACCGCGACAGCGGCATGAAGGGCTCGCCGGAGAACGATCACCCGGACAGCCTGTTCCAGGCGCCGCTGGAGAAGGTGGTGGGGCAACTGGTCGCGTCGATCCGCAAGCACCAGCCGCAGGTGATCATGTGCGACAACCAGTACGGCGGGTACGGCCACCCCGACCACATTAAGCTGCACCAGGCGACGATGGTCGCGTTTGGGGCCGCGGGGGATGCGGCGCAGTTCCCCGAGCACGGGCCGGCGTGGCAGGCGCAGAGGCTGTATCATCCGGCGTTCGGGTTCGGGCTGTTCCGGTGGCTGGTGCGGGCTGCGCCGCTGGTGGGACGCGATCCGAAGAAGTTCGGCCGGAACGGCGATATCGACCTGACCGAGGTGCTGACGTGGGAACTGCCAAGCCACGCGCGCATTGACGTGAGCCAGTATCTGCATATCAAGGAAGCGGCGAGCGCGTGTCACCGCAGCCAGGGCGGGCCGATGCAGATGACGCAGCGGCTGCCGGCCGCGGTGCGGCGACGGATATTCAAGTATGAAGGGTTCACGCAGGCCATTCCAGCGCCAGATCCACGGGCGCGGAAGTCGAGCGATCTCTTTGAAGGATGCGTATGACTCTCGAAAGCCAGCTTAACGCCGAAGAGCGGAAGTTGCTCGCGTCGCTGACCACGCCGCGCAAGATTCAGGATTTTCTGGACGGCATCGCGTATGAGGCGGAATACTTCAACCGCGCGCCGGTGCGGGTGCTCCGCGAGCGACAGGGCCACTGCCTCGACGGGGCGCTGTTTGCCGCGGCGGCACTGCGGCGGATCGGTCACCGGCCGCTGGTGCTGGACCTGACGCCGGAGCCGCTGATGGACGACGATCACGTGCTGGCGGTTTTCGAGCAGGGCGGCGGATATGGCGCGGTGGCGAAGTCGAACTTCGCGGGCCTGCGTTTCCGCGAGCCGGTCTTCCGAACGCTGCGCGAACTGGTTATGTCGTACTTCGAGGATTACTTCAACACGCGGGGCCGGAAGACGCTGCGCGGTTACACGCGGCTGCTGGACCTGACGAAGTACGATGCGGCGGGCTGGGAGACGGAGGACGCCGCGTGCGACCGCATCGAGAAGCGGCTGCAGAGCATGAAGTCGATCCCCGTCCTCACACCGGAGATGATCCGCGTCCTGACGCCGGTGGATGCGCGGCGGATGGCGGCGGGGCTGCACGGCGCGGACGAGGCGGGGCTGTTCAAGCCGGGGATCGCGTAAGCGCAACCGAACTCCCGACTGCCGGGCCGGGAATGTTCCTATACTTCGAGCCGAAACCATAGTGAGCGGGCCGGAGCCTCACCTCCCGGCGGATCAGGAGGGCTGGAGCGAGATAGCCTGACGCGCGCCGTGGCCGGGCGCGCCACCTCACGCCACCAGAATGCCAGCTACCATCCACCGTTAGTTCAGGGGGAGCTATGGGTATTTGGTCCAACATGATCCGGGATAACCAGTTTCAACCCCAGGACGTGCCCAGGTTCGAGGGCAAGCTATTCTTCGAAGGCGATCGCCGGCGCCGCCAGTTCGAGCAGTTCGGCGTGCTGCTGGTGCTTGCCACCATTATCGCTACTGCGGGCATTATCGCGAACAGCACCGCGACCGTTATCGGCGCAATGATCGTCGCGCCCCTGATGACGCCGATTATGGCGACAACGGCCGCGCTAACCATGGGGCAGGTCCAGCGGGCCGCGCGCGCGCTGGCGCTCGTGGGGATCGGCGTGATTTCGGTGATCGGCATGTCGGCCCTGCTTGGCTTGCTGTATACGGGGGTGCTGGACTTCCGCACCAACCCGCAGGTCACGGGCCGAGTCTCGCCGACGGTGGTCGACCTGATCGCGGCGCTGGCGTCGGGGGCGGCGGGGGCCTTCTGCATGAGCCGGGAGGATATCTCGGACTCGCTGGCAGGGGTCGCGATTGCGATTTCGCTGGTGCCGCCGCTGTGCGTGGTCGGGCTCAGCATGCAGGCGGGCTATACGGACGAAGCGCTCGGGGCAATGCTGCTCTTTGTCACTAACTTCCTGTCGATCCTGCTGGCCGGCGGCGCGGTGCTGGCAATCCTCGGGCTGAACAAGGCGGCGAACGCGCGCATCACCGGGCCGGCGCGGCGCAATGCCTACCTGGCGATCGGGCTGGCCACGATTATCGTGAGCGTGCCGCTGATCGCAACGGGGCGGCAAGCGACGGTGAACTTTCTTGGCCAGCAGCAGAGCAGCGTTGTGGTCGATGAATGGCTGGAGGGCAGCGACTACCTGAATGAGGGCGTGACGTACCAGGGCGATACGGTTCGGGTGGTGATCACCGGCGTGGGGCAGCCGCCGGCGTTTGATGGCCTGGTGCAGGCGCTACGCTCTGAACTGCGGAGGCCGGTGGTGGTTTCGCTGAAGGTGGTGCCCGCAGAGGAGTTTGTGAGCGAGTAGGGGAGCGTTGGGCGAGGTCCGCCGCCGCCGGCGGCGGACCTCGCCCAACGCGCGCGGCGAAGCGTCACTCCCGGTAGTGGGCGCCAATGCTGCCCTTGTTTTCCCAGGCGGACTGCGCGACGATGATGGCGGTGTGAACGGCGTGGCGCAGGCCGATCAGTTCGTCCGTCAGCTTGCTACGGCGGTAGAAGTGGAGGATTTCGCCCTCCAAGTGGCGCAGCTCGCTGAGCGCGCGGTTCAGCCGCGCGGTTGTCCGCACTAACCCCACGTAATTCCACATAATGTGCTTGATCGCGCTCATATCCTGCTGTATCAGCGCGGGGTCGGGCGCCTCGGTTGCGGTGTCCTGCCAGGCGGGGATGTCGGCCGCGGAGTGGGTGCGCGCGCCGGGGAGGCAGCGCGCGATATCCTCGGCCGCGCGCCGCGCCCAGACCAGTCCCTCCAGCAGCGACGTGCTCGCAAGCCGGTTCGCGCCGTGAATGCCGGTGCAGGCCACTTCGCCGACGGCGTACAGGCCGGCGAGCGTCGATCGCGCCCATTCATCGGTCCAGACGCCGCCGCAGGAGTAGTGCGCGGCGGGGACGACGGGCACAAGGTCGCGCGTGATGTCGACGCCGTGCTCGCGGCAACTTTCCGCGATGGTCGGGAAGTGCCTGAGGATTTCCTCGCGCTGGATGTAGGAGCGGAGGTCGAGGTAGACGTGGGTGAGGCCGCGGGAGAGCATCTCGCGGTGGATGCTGCGCGCGACGATATCGCGCGGGGCGAGATCCTTCCACTCGGGCGCGTAGCGGTGCATGAAGGGCTGGCCGGCCGAGTCGACGAGGCGCGCGCCCGCGCCGCGCACCGCCTCCGAGATAAGGAAGTTGGGCGCGCCGTCCTTGTGAAACGTGGTCGGGTGGAACTGGATGAACTCCAGGTTGATGAGCCGGGCGCCCGCGTTCCAGGCCATCGCGACGCCGTCGCCGCGCGAGCCGACCGGGTTGGAGGTGCGGAGGAAGATCTGGCCGAGGCCGCCGGTGGCGAGCACGGTCTTGGCGGCGAGCGCGCGCTTGACCTGGCCGGTCGACTGGTCGAACAGGTAGGCGCCGACGCAGGAGAGCGGCTCGTAGATGTTGAGCCGGTCGAGCGCGTGATGGGCGGGGGTGAGGAGGTCGACCGCGGTGTGGCCGGTGAGGAGGGTGATGTTGGGGTGGGCCTTGAGCGCGCGGGCGAGCGCGACCTCGATGGCCTCCCCCGTATGGTCGGCGACGTGGAGGATGCGCGGGAGCGTATGGCCGCCCTCGCGGACGAGCGAGAGCGCGCCGGACGCATCGCGGTCGAACTGCACACCGACCCGGTCGATGAGCACCTTTTCCACTGCGGGCGGGCCTTCTTCGGCCAGCACGCGCACGGCGGGCGGATAACTATGGCCTGCACCTGCGCGCAGGATGTCAGCGGAGAGCGCGTCGGGGCTGTCGTCGACACCCTTGTAGATGATGCCGCCCTGCGCGTAGTAGGTGTTGCTCTCGGCCGGCTCCTCAGCGCGCGTGGCGACGACGACGGGGATGCCGCGGTCGGCCAGCTCGAGCGCAGTCGTTGCGCCGGCGACGCCGGAGCCAAGGATGAGGACGGGTGTTTCGATCAGTTCGGGCATGAGTTTTCCGTCAGTTCTCTAGAGTGGAACTCATTTATGCGGCTACCAGCAGCGAAACAGAACGCAGATGACGCAGATGGGGCGGGATACGCAAGATTCATCTTCAATATCTGCGTGACGATCTGGTCATCTGCGTCCTATTTACGCAAGGTACAAGGCTTTCATGTACTTCTTCGAGAAGTCGGGGTGGATGGTTAGCTCCACGTAGTTGATTTTGTCGGCGAGGCGGGCGGCGGCCGCGCGGCGGGCGCGGGAGACGAGCAATTGCCGCGCGCCGGTGCCGGCTGCGTTGCCCACCTGCGAGAAGCGGTCGAGCGGGAGGGGCGGGAACATGCCGACGCGGCGGGTGCTCTCGAGGTCGAGGTAGGTGCCGAAGGCGCCGGCCACGATGAACTCGTCGATATCTTCGTGGGCTGCGCCGGCTTCCTGCAGGAGGATCTCGACGCCGGTGCGGATGGCGGCCTTGGCAAGCTGGATTTCGTTGACGTCCTTGCGCGTGACCACGATCGGGCGCCCGTGACCGGTTTCGCCATCCGGCGCCAAGGTGAAGCCGAGCATTTCGCCGTGCCGGCTAACGCCGGGCGCGGTGGCCTGGAAAGCGCCCTTGCGGTCGATGGCGCCAACGCGGAACAGCTCGCTCACAATGTCCATGATGCCGGACCCGCAGATGCCGACCGGCGGCTCACCGTCGATGGTTTTGAGATGGACCTTGCCGTCGACGATCTGCACCTTTTCGATGGCGCCGGGTGCGGCGCGCATGCCGTCCTGGATGTGCGCGCCCTCGAATGCGGGGCCGGATGCGCACGAGCAGCACCACATGGCGCCGCCGCGCGCCACGGTCACCTCGGTGTTGGTGCCGATGTCGAGCGCGACGAGCGTTTTGTCGCTCTCCCATGCGCCCGTACCGAGGGCCATGGCAACGTGGTCGCCGCCGACGTAGCCGGCGATGTTGGGTGGCATGTAGACATAGGCGGCGGGCGCGATGGACAGGCCGACGTCGGAGGCGCGGAGCGAGAGCGGCTCGCTGGCGGCGGCGACGTATGGGGCGAGCGCAAGCTGCTCGGCGGGGAGCCGCGCAAAGAGATGCTGCATGGCGGTGTTGCCGACGATGACCGCCTCGGCGATGTGGGCGGTGGACGCGCCGGCCTGCGCGCAGAGGTTCGCGGCTAACTCATTGAGCGTTTCGACGAGGCGGCGCTGGAGCGCCGATCTGCGGGTTGGGCGCGCCGCCCTTCGCGAGCGTTTCGCCCGTGGCGAGGTCGACGAGGTAGCCGGCGAGCTTGGTCGTGCCGACGTCGACGGCGAGGCCGACGAGACGCGTGCCGGCGGGGGCGAAGGCGACCACTTCCCCGTCGCGGATGCCGAGCCGGGCGGACCAGCCCTGCTTGCGGAGCGCGGGCGAGAGGTCCTGGAGGATGTGGAGCGGGAACTCGATGTCGGGATGACCGGCCGCGGCGGCGGCCTCCCGGACGCGCACCGTGTCGGCGCGGAGGTCGTGCAGCGTGGCGGCGGGCACGGTGATGTCGACCTGGAGGACAACGGGGTCGACCTCCGTGCCGGCGTCGTGGCCCTCGACCTGGAGCCGCTGCTGGGTGGCGAGGGACTCGGGCGGGATGTCGATCTTGACGTGGCTGAGCGGCTCGGCCTGGCACGCGAGGCGGTAGCCTGCCTTGAGCTGCTCGGGCGTGAGC
>JALOOB010000166.1 GCA_025454635.1 Anaerolineae bacterium | reverse complement strand
GTAGTGGCGCGAGTTAACTCGCTGCTCCGTCGCACCCGGCTTGACCGGCTCCCCGGCGCAGGGCCGCGCGTGCTCTCCCACGGCGGCCTGCGCCTCGACCTCGATCAGCGAACCCTTACTGTGGATGGGAAGGCGGCAGAGTTGACCCGCACCGAATTTAGCTTGCTGGAAGCCCTGATGAGCAACCCGGGGTTCACGCTCGCCCGCGATGAACTGCTTGAAAAGGCGATGGGCTACGCGTACGAAGGGCTGGGCCGCGCGCTCGACACCCACATCCGCAATCTGCGGCGCAAGATCGAGCCGGACCCGGAGAATCCGCGCTACATTCAGACGGTGTACGGCATCGGCTATCGGCTGGCTGGGGAGGCGATATGAGACGGCTGTGGGTGCGACTGGCGCTGATGATCGGTGGGACGCTCTTCCTCGTTTTCCTCATGCAATTCGCGGCCATCATGCTGTCGGAGCCGCCCACCAACAACTTACCGCCCGGCGCAGAGCCAGACGGGCCTGGCGCGGAGGAACGCGCCGAAATTGCAGCGCGTCTGGTTGACTTCATGCTGCTCTCGGCGGTCGTTGGGCTGGCCGGGGGGGTGCTGATCGGGTGGGTCGTTAGCTCGCCGGTGAACGAGCTGGCCCGCGTCGCGCGACGTGTGGGCGCGGGCGACCTGAGCGCAAGAGTCAAACCGCGCGGCAGCCAGGAAATGGTCGAGCTCGGCCTCGCGTTTAACCGCATGGCTGGCGACCTTGAGGCGAGCCAGGCCGCGCGAACAGACCTGATAGCCGACGTCTCGCACGAGCTCCGCACGCCGCTCACGGTTCTGGAAGGCAACCTGCGCGCGGCCCTGGACCGCGTCTACCCGCTCGACGACGCCGAACTGGCGAACTTGTACGGCCAAACGCGGCACCTCATTCGGATCGTCAACGATCTGCGCGAGCTGTCGCTGGCCGAAGCGCGGCAGTTGCCGATGCAGGTGACGGAGGTGGACCTGCCCGCGTTGGTTGCCGAGACGCTGCAGGCGGTCGAGCCGTTGGCTGCGGAGAAGGATATTACGCTGGCCGCTCGGGCAGGCGACCTTCCGCCACTCCTCGCCGACCCGCACCGCCTCCGCCAGGTGCTCTTCAACCTCCTCAGCAACGCGCTCCGCCACACCCCCCCTGGCGGCCACGTGACGGTCACTGCCGTCGCAGCGGGAAAAGAGGTGCGGCTGGCGGTGACTGATGACGGTGACGGCTTGACCCCCGCAGAACTTGCCTCGGCCTTCGACCGCTTCTATCGCGCCGACAGATCGCGCAGCCGGGAGACAGGAGGCACCGGCCTGGGGTTGGCGATTGTCAAAGCGATCGTCGAAGCCCATGGCGGCCGGGTGGAGGCGCGGAGCGAAGGCAAAGGGCGCGGCGCGGAGTTCTCGATTACTCTCCCGGCTCCTCCCAATTATCGCAGTTGACCGCGTGCCTGCGCGGTCGTATAATCGCGGCGTCCACAGCTTGCGGCGTTGCCCGGCCAGCTCCCCGATGATCGCGGAGCAGATGCCCGGCGGAAGGAGCGCGCATGACCACTGGCGCCATCGCCCCACAAGGGGCCATCCCCTCCGCGGCCCGCGCGACCGACTCGACCCGCGCCGCGCGCCTGCTCTACCTCGACAACATCCGCGTGGCCCTCATCACACTGGTCGTCGTCGGCCACATCGCGATCATGTACGGCGCGCCCGGCGACTGGTTTTACTATGAGGTCGAGACGACGAACCCCATCGTCGGCGTGCTCTTCACCTTCCTCCTCGGCATCGGCGCGTCCTTCCTGCTCGGCCTCTTCTTTTACATGGCCGCCTACCTCACCCCGCCGGCGTACGAGCGCAAAGGCGCGCGGCGCTTCGTCGCCGATCGCCTGCTGCGGCTCGGCGTGCCGCTCCTCATCTTCGCGTTCATCTTCAATCCGCTCATCGAGTGCGGCGTCACCCGGCACGATGACCCTTCCGTCTCGCTGTTGAGTTGCCTCCCGACCGAGCTGCCCGGCCTGGACGGCGGCGGGTTCAGCGTCATGTGGTTCGTCGAGTTGCTGCTGATCTTCTCGCTGCTCTACGTCGCCTTGCGCGCGATCAGGCCGTCCCCGCAGCGCACCGAGACGCGCGTGCCTGGAAACGCCACGGTCGCGCTCTTCGCGCTCGCCCTCGGCCTCGTGACCTTCCTCGTCCGCCTGATCGCGCCCGTTAACTGGTGGTGGGAGCCGCCACACCTCGAGCCGGCCCACTTGCCGCAGTACGCGTTCTTCTTCGCGGCCGGCATCCTCGCTTACCAGGGCGGCTGGTTCGAGCGCCTCTTCATTGAGCGCGTCCGCGTCTGGCGCTGGGTCGCGCTGGCCGGCGTGCTGACCATGCCGCTGTTAGCTATCGCCGCCGGCGCGCTCGAAGGCGAGCTCCGGCCGGACGGCGCGGGCGGCTGGAACTCGCTCGCGCTGATCTACTCCGTTTGGGAGGGGTTCACCGGAGTCGGACTGACCATCACCGTACTCGCCTGGGCGCGGGCGCGCTTCAACTGCCAGGGCCCCCTGCTCCGCGAGATGGCCCGCTGCTCCTACGCAGTCTACTTCCTCCATCCGCCGATCATCGTCTATCTCGCGCTCGCGCTCAGCGGCATCGCCATGAGCGGCGCCCTCAAGTTCCTCTGGGTCGCGCCGCTCGGCGTCACGATCTGTTACCTCGCCGCCTACGCGCTCCGCCGCGTGCCAGGCGTCCGCCGCATCCTCTAGCCCCATGCGTTGCCAGACCGGCAGTTAACAAACAACACGGGCGCCTGATCTCCTTCCCGCGCCCATCTCGGCGTAGCCCGCGGCGCCGCCCGACCCTTCGCCCGGTCGGGCGGCGCCGCTCGCGCGTCACCCCAGCGGGGCCAGCCGCGCCGTAAAGTGCCGCAGCACCGGCGCCTGCTCCACGATCCGATACCCGCACAGGCGCTCCTTCCCCGCGTTCACCGCCAGGATCACCTCCGCCAGGTAATCGACGTGGCTCTGCGTGTACACCCGCCGCGGGAACGCCAGCCGCACCAGGTCCATCGCGGCCGGCTTTTCCGTCCCATCCGGCTGCAGCCCGAACATCACCGTCCCAATCTCCACCCCGCGCACCCCGCCCGTCAGGTACAGCGCGTTGTTCAGCGACCACGCCGGATATTCCAGCGCCGGAATGTGCGGCAGCAGCGCGCCCGCGTCGAGGTACACCGCGTGCCCGCCCGTCGGCTGCACGATCGGCACGCCCGCAGCGGTCAGCTTCTCCCCCAGGTACGCCATCGACCGGATGCGGTAGCGCAGATACCCCTCGTCCAGCGCCTCGTACAGCCCGACCGCAATCGCCTCGAGGTCATACCCCGCCATCCCGCCATACGTCGGGAACCCTTCCGTCAGGATCTCGACGTTGCGGCACTGCGCGGCCAGCGCATCGTCGTTCAGCGCGAGAAAGCCGCCGATGTTCGCCATCCCGTCCTTCTTCGCGCTCATCGTGCACCCGTCCGCATAGCTGAACATTTCGCGCGCGATCTCGATCGGCGTCTTGTCTGCGTACCCCGTCTCGCGCGTCTTGATGAACCAGCTATTCTCCGCAAAACGACACGCGTCGATGATGAACGGCAGGCCCGCCGCGTGCGCGATCTCGCTCGCCGCGCGGATGTTCGCCATGCTCACCGGCTGCCCACCGCCCGAATTGTTCGTCACCGTAATCATTACCGCCGGGATGCGGTCTCGTCCGACCTCGTCGATCGCGCGCCGCAGCGCGTCGAGGTCGATGTTCCCCTTGAACGGGTGAATCAGCCGCGGCTGCCGGCCCTCCGCGATGACCAGGTCGCGCGCCTCCGCGCCCCGGTTCTCCACGTGCGCCCGCGTCGTGTCGAAATGCGTGTTGTTCAGCACCACGTCGCCCGGCCCGGCGATCACGTTAAACAGGATGTGCTCCGCGGCCCGGCCCTGATGCGTCGGGATCACGTGCTTGAACCCCGTGATGTCGCGCACCGCCGCCTCGAAGCGGTAGAACGACGCCGCGCCCGCGTACGACTCGTCCGACGCGATCATGCCTGACCACTGCCGCGAAGACATCGCGCCCGTGCCGCTGTCGGTCAGCAGATCAATGAGCACGTTTTCGGCTTTCAGGAGGAAGGGGTTGTAGCCGGCCTCGGCAAGGTAACGTTCGCGCTCGGCCCGCGTCGTGAAGCGGATCGGCTCGACCGAGCGGACGCGGAACGGTTCGATGATGGTCGTGGGGTGGAACTCATCCATGCGGTCTTCGTTGACTCCTTTCTGTTGGTGCGCGGGATATCATAGCACGAGACCTCCCGTCCGGCGATTCCCCGCGCCTGCGATTCATCCCGCCCTCCCCCCTGTTGCCGGGCGCGGCCGCGGCGCGCATATTTAAGCTATTTACTGTTGCGCCCCCTCACAGCTTGTGATATAACAACCGCGTATTGTCCACACCTTCACATCCGCGCCTGCCAGCTCCCCGCTATCAGAAAACCTGCACGGCGCGCCATCACAAGACCTGAAACCATTGGTTGCTCTCCTGTCGGGAGCCGGGCCTGGCAGGCTGCAATATGGACATGGGAACCTTCCAACCAGTAAGGAGGCTCAACCGCAATGGCAGATCGCTCACGCAGGTCTATTGCTCTCTGGCTTCGGCTCCTCTTCGTGGTTGCCCTGGCCCTTGGCGCGCTCGCGCCGGCCGCTTCTGCCCAGGATGTCGGCGGGGACCAGGTGACCATCGAGAAAAGCCCCAACGGCATCTACATCGTCCAGCTCGTCGAGCCGGCCGTCAGCGGCTACAAGGGTGGCGTCACCGGGCTTGCCGCAACGGCAGTCGCCGAAGGCAGCCGTCCCGACCGCAACGCGGCCAACGTCCGCGCGTACTCCGCCTACCTGGTAGGTCGGCAGAACGCCCTGATGCAATCAGTGGGCGCGACGAAGATCTACAACTACACCTACCTCTACAACGGCTTCGCGGCTCTCATGACACCCGAACAGGCCGCGGCCACAGCTCGAAACAGCGGCGTCCTCGCCGTCACTCCTGACAGCGTCGTCTATGCCGACACGGTCACGACCCCCACCTTCCTCGGCCTGGATCAACCCGGCGGCCTCTGGGCGCAGTTGGGTGGCCCCGCTCGGGCCGGTGAGGGCATCATCATCGGCGTGATCGACTCCGGCATCTGGCCCGAGAGCCTCAGCTTCGCCGACGACGGCGGCTACCGGCCGCTGCCGCGCTGGAAGGGTGGCTGCGAGCCCACCGGCGAGGAGTGGAGCGCGTCCCTCTGCAACAACAAGTTGATCGGCGCGAAGCACTACAACGCCGGTCAAGGCGGCGATGCGGGCATCGACGCCAACCGCCCATGGGAGTACAACTCCCCGCGCGATTACAACGCGCACGGCACCCACACCGCCAGCACCGCTGGCGGCAACTTCAACGTGCCCGCCAGCGCGCAGGGCAACTCCCTCGGCAACAGCAGCGGCATGGCGCCCCGCGCCCGCATCGCCGCCTACAAGGCCCTCTGGAGCACCGTGGACGGCTCGACCGCCAGCGGCACCACCAGCGACCTCGTTGCCGCAATCAACGACGCAGCCGCGGACGGCGTAGATGTCATCAACTACTCCATCAGCGGCTCTCTGAATAGCGTTGCCGATCCGGCCGAGATCGCCTTCCTGCAAGCCGCCGGACTCGGCGTCTTCGTCTCTGCCTCGGCCGGCAACAGCGGCCCGACCGCCTCCACCGTGGCGCACAACAGCCCGTGGCTCACCACCGTCGCCGCAGGCACCCACGACCGCGGATACGAGGCCACGATCACCCTCGGCAACGACGCGACTTACAAGGGCGTCTCGCTCGGCACAGGCGCGGGCCCGGCCCCGCTGATCCTGTCGACCGCCGCGGGCGCCACCGGCGCGGATCCCACTGCGGTTCGCCTCTGCTTGAGCGGCAGCTACCTCGACCCGGCGAAGGTCGACGGTAAGATCGTCGTCTGCGATCGCGGCACCAACGCCCGCGTGGACAAGAGCCTCGCCGTGCAGCAGGCCGGCGGCATCGGCATGATCCTGACCAACGTCGCGCCCTCTTCGCTAAACGCCGACATCCATTACGTGCCCACCGTCCACGTGGACGAGGTCGCCGGCGCAGCGATCAAGGCCTATGTCAACGCCGATCCCGCAGCCGCCACCGCCACTCTCGGGCCCAGCGTCATCCTGAAGGTCGAAGCGCCCTTCGTCGCCTCCTTCTCCTCGCGCGGCCCTGCGATCGCGATCAGCGGCAACCTCCTCAAGCCGGACATCCTGGCGCCCGGCGTCGACATCATTGCGTCGACTTCGCCGTCCATCGCCGGCTACGATTTCAACTTCATGAGCGGCACCTCCATGGCCGCGCCGCACGTCGCCGGCATCGCGGCCCTCATCAAGGCGCGCCAGCCCGCCTGGACGCCCGACATGATCAAGTCCGCGATCATGACCACCGCCAGCCAGGTGACGAATGCCGGTAACCTCCTTCCCGGCAACCCGTTCGGCTATGGCGCGGGCCATGTCAACCCGAACGGCGCCGCGAATCCGGGCCTCGTCTATCGGGCAAAGATGCAGGACTATCTCGGTTTCCTCTGCGGCCAGGGTTACTACATCAAGAACCCGAAGGTCTGCAACGTCCGCAACATCGGCCCGAGCGATCTTAACCTGCCGTCCATCGCCATCGGCGCGATGGCAGGCACGCAGACGGTGAAGCGCACGGTCTATAACGTCACACCGAAGACACTCACCGTCACCGCCGCGACGAACATGCCCGGCTTCGACGTCGTCGTTTCGCCGGCAACCATGACCGTCCGCCCCGGCGGCCAGGCCACCTACACCGTTAAGTTCACCCGCACAGAAGCGACCCTGGGCGCATATGCGTTCGGCTCCATCACGTGGGTCGGCGGTGGCTACGCTGTGCGCAGCCCCATCGCCATACGCCCCGTTGCCATCGCCGCCCCCGGCCAGGTGAACGTCTCCGGCGTCGCCGGCTCCAACACCTACGCCGTGAAGGCCGGCTACACGGGCCCGTTCGCCGCGGCGCCGCACGGCCTCGTCGCCGCCACCATGTTCCCCGGCACGATCAGCACCGGCGAACAGCTTGCCTTCTCGTTCGACGTGCCCGCCGGGACCAAGCTGGCCCGGTTCTCGCTCTTTGACGCCAAGGTCAGCAAGCCGAGCGATCTCGACCTCATCGTGCTCCGCGGCTCCACCCAGGTCGGTTCGAGCGGAGGCGGCACTTCTGAGGAAGAAGTCACCCTCCGCAACCCCACCGCCGCGACCTACACCATTGTTGTCGACGGATTCGACACCGGTGACTCGCCGACCGACTTCACGCTCTATGCGTGGGCCGTGCCCGCCGACAACCTCGGCAACCTGACTGTGACCGCGCCCGCGACGGTGACCACCGGCGCCTCGGCAAACGTCACGCTCAACTGGACCGGCCTCAACGCCGGCGCCAAGTACCTCGGCATCGTGACGTATCACAACGTTGCGGCGCCGGCGAACTACGACGACGGCCGCATCGGCGACACCGTCGTCAGCGTCGCCACCGACTGATCCTCTCGAACCGACCCGATGGTGCGC
>JALOOB010000489.1 GCA_025454635.1 Anaerolineae bacterium | reverse complement strand
GTCGCCCTGCTCCACGATGCGGCCGCCGTCGAGCACGACGATCCAGTCTGCGTTCGTGATGGTGCTCAACCGGTGCGCGATGACGAAGGTCGTGCGGTCGGCCATCAGCCGTTCCAGCGCCTCCTGCACGGCCTGCTCGGATTCGCTGTCGAGCGACGAGGTGGCTTCGTCAAGGATCAAGATGCGCGGGTTTTTGAGCAGCGCGCGGGCGATGGCGACCCGCTGGCGCTGGCCGCCGCTGAGCTTAACCCCGCGCTCGCCCACGAGCGTGTCGTAACCATTGGGCAGCTCGGTGATGAAGTCGTGCGCGTTGGCCGCGCGCGCCGCCTCTTCGACCTGCTCGCGCGTCGCGTCCAGTTTCCCGTACCGGATGTTGTCGAACACGCTGCCGCTGAACAGGGCCGTCTCCTGCGGCACAATGCCGATCTGCTCGCGCAGCGAACTCATCTTCAACCCGCGAACGTCGTGGCCGTCCACGGTAATGCGGCCCTCGGTCGGATCGTAAAAGCGCGGCACGAGGTTGACGAGCGTGGTCTTGCCTGCGCCGCTTGGCCCGACAAGCGCGGTCACCTGACCGGGCGCGACTGAGAGCTGAATCTCGCGCAACACCTCCCGCGCGGCATCGACGTCCCCGTAATCGAAGCTCACGTTCTCGAAGCAAACTTCGCCATGGATTCGCGGCAAGATGATGGCGTCCGGGTCGTCCTGCATCTCCGGGGGAGTGTCGAGCAGCTCGAACACCCGCTCGCTGGCGCCCAGCGCGCGCTGGAACTGGCTGTACAAGCCGGTGAAGCTGGCGATCGGGGAGGCGACCATCATCGTGTAGAGCAGGAAGGAGATCAGCTGGCCGGGCGTCAGCCGGCCCGCGATGACTTCGCGGCTGCCGAACCAGAGCACCAGCGCAATCGCGCTAAACGCGATCAGGCCGATGATCGGGCCGAGGATCGCGTTAAGGCGCACGCGCTCGACCGAAATGCGGAACAGGCGCTCGACGCCCTCGCCGTAGCGGTTGACCTCGTAGGGCTCGCGCGCAAAGGACTTGACGATGCGGATGCCGTTGAGCGTCTCCTCGGCGGTTGCGCTCGTGTCCGCCAACGCATCCTGCACCTGTTTGCTCAGCCGCCGCACGAGGCGGCCGAGGATAATCATACCGACGACGGCCAGCGGCACGACGGCGAGCATGACCAGCGTCAACCGCCACGCCATCGCGAAGATGATGACGATGCCGCCGATCAGCATGATGGTGTTGGAAAGGAGCGAAAGCAGCGTGTCGGTGACCGCGTTCTGGATAGTCGTCACGTCGTTGCCGAGCCGCGAAAGCAACTCACCGATACGCGTGTTGGCGAAGAACCGGAGCGGCATGGCCTGCAAGTGCGCGTAGAGCGTGGTGCGCAGATTGGCGACCACTCGCTCGCCGGTCCAGCCCAGCAAATAAGCCTGCCCGAAGCCGAGGACAGCCTGGAGAGCGAAGAGGCCGAGCAGCAGCATCACGACGAAGCGGACCACCATGGGCAGCGCCAGCCCCGCGATGCTGTTGATCGTTAGGATGACGCCCGCCAGCGCCAGGAGCTTCCAGTAGGGCCGGACGAAGCGCAACAGCCGAGTGTAACCGGTGAACGCCTTACGGTCGGGAAGCGAAAACTCGCTGAAGAGCAACCGCGCGCCGTCCTGGCCGCGGGGCGTGGAATTCGAACTGGTTGTCATGACCAGGGCAGTATAACCTGCGCGCGGGGAGAGCGTCAAAAGCCTTTTTGACGGGGTGTCAGCGTTAAGGGTTCTGAATGACTGTCGCATGTCATACTGGCGACCCGGCGAGCGCGATACAATACAATCGCCGGTCCTGATCGTCAACGACCGGATCAGTGAAGGGCGCATATCATGAAACGAATTGCTGTCCTGAGCGCGCTTCTGGCGCTTGCGCTGTCGCTCATCGGCGGCGCGCTTTTCGCCGCGAAGGATTACCGCGCGGAGCGATTTGACGCGGAGTGGGTGGTCGGGGAGGACGGCGCCTTGCTGGTTACGGAGACCGTTGTCTTCCGCTTCGACGGCGGGCCGTTTACGTTCGTCTACCGCGAACTGCCGTTGGATTACTCGGACGGCATCGAAGTGATCGAGGCCAGGTTGGATGGGCAGCCGTTGCCCACCGGCGAGGGCGAGGGCGCGTACGAGATCGACGATGACGACCCGCTG
This sequence comes from Anaerolineae bacterium, assembly GCA_025454635.1. GTDB lineage: Bacteria > Chloroflexota > Anaerolineae > CG2-30-64-16 > CG2-30-64-16 > JALOOB01. Next base: position 1,776 of record JALOOB010000489.1, on the reverse strand, counting down.
AAGGTCACGTGGCATCTCGCGCCGACGTCCGACGCAACTCATACCTTCGACCTGACTTACCGGGTGCGCGGCGTCGTCCGCAAGGAGGGCGGCGAAGACCTGCTCTGGTGGAACTTCCTGCCGACCGAGTACGAGTACCCAATCGACTCGGCCACGCTGACCGTCGCTTATCCCGCGTCCGCGGAGCTCATCGGAGCGCCCGAAGTGCGTCGGGGTGAAGCCGCGGTGACCGAGGGCGACGGCAACGTGCGCTTCGTGGCCGAGAACGTGCCCGCGGGCGCGCCGCTGACCGTCGCGCTGCGTTTTGCCGAGGGCAGTCTCATCGCTGTGCCACCGGAGTGGCAGGCGCGCGAGGCGCAGGTCGCAGCCCGCTCGCCGCTGGTCGCGGGCGCGGCCGGGCTGGTCGCCTTGTTGGGTGGAGGGTGGCTGGTCGCGCTGTGGCAGCGCGGACGGCGGGAGTCGGGGTTCACCGCGCCAAGGGCTGCCGTCGAGTACGCGCCGCCGTCAAAGCTCGCGCCCGCGCTGGCCGGCGCGCTCGCGAGCGGACAGGGAAAGGCGAGCGCAACCCATGCGCTGGCAACTGTGTTCCATCTTGCGCAACGCAATCTCATCTCGATCGAGCAGACGGGCGCGAAGAAGTGGTATAGCGAGCCGCCCTATGCGTTCCAGAAGACCCCGGCGCTTGGCGCCGCGCTCGCCGGCCAGGAGTTGAACGAGCACGAGCGCTCGCTGGTCGACCTGCTCTTCGCGGACAAGAACGGCGCGAAGGACAGGGTCACGTTGACCGAGGCGGGGCGGCGGCTCCAGTCGAAGCTGTCGCCGTTCTCAAAGGCGGTCGAGTCGGAACTGCGCGGGATGGGCTACATCGACCCGGCGCGGCAAAAGTACGGCGAGCGGTTCTACGGCTGGATGATCGCCCTGCTCGTTCTTGCCGGCGTGACCGCGGTTGCCGGCGCGTTCCTGGTTCGCTCGCTCGGCGGGTGGGTGTTCCTCATGCCGGTCGTGTTGTTCGTCCTGAGCATGGTGGCGCTGGCGCTCGGATCAAGCTATTCGCCGCTGAGCGAGAAGGGCGAAGATGCGGCTGCGCGCTGGCGCGGGTTCGCCGAGCATATCAAGCAGGTAGCCAAGGGCCGCGAGTCGTCGTGGGAAACGCATACTTTCGACCGCTACTTCCCCTATGCGGCCGCGTTCGGCCAGGCGGAAGGCTGGGCGAAGGCGTTTGAGCAGGCAGGCGGGACCGAGGTTCCGGATTGGTTCAGCGACCTTTCGACGGATGACGGCGCGAGCGTTGCTGCGCTGGTCGCAATGACCGTAGCTATCAAGTCGTCCAGCGCTTCCTCCTCGGGAGGCGGGGCCGGTGGCGGCGGAGCGGGCGGCGGCGGCGGTAGCGGGGCAGGTTGAGCTTCCGAAACGAGGCTCTTGCAGGGAGCCTCGTTTCGCGTTTGACGATTTGACAACGCTGCGTAACCTCTGCTATAGTCCCGCCCACAACTGAATAGGTGTGGATTTCTCATCCAGAGAGGCGGAGGGACCGGCCCGACGATGCCTCGACAACCCGGCAACCTGCGGCAACGCTACGGCCATTAATCGATGGCCCGCCGCAGTAAGCTAGGGTGCCAATTCCGGCAGAAGGATCAGTCGCTGATCATGGATCAGCGGACGCTGATCGTGGATCTGGAAGATGAGAGGAGGTTCAGCGAATGCCGCTTCTCTCATCCCCTGCGTGGGGATGTGTTGTTTAAGCGGCGGAAGCGCAAGCGGCTATCAGGCCGTGAC
>JALOOB010000011.1 GCA_025454635.1 Anaerolineae bacterium | reverse complement strand
GCGCTGAACACGATTCTCCAGGAGAATCTTGCGGGCATCAAGGTGGTCAAGGCGTTCGCGCGCGAGCCGCAGCAGCAGAAGCGGTTCGACGCGTCGGCCGACGACTTGATGTGGCAGCAAATCAAGGTCGCGCGCACCTTCTCCTTCATCTTCCCGCTGGTGTTTCTGCTGATGAACGTCGGCCAGGCCGCCATCACCTACTTCGGCGGCCGGCAGATCATCAACGGCACGTTGACCTTTGGCGAGTGGCAGAAGTTCAGCCTGTATCTCGTCTACGTCTTCTTCCCGCTCGGCCAGCTCGGCCTGATCATCTCGCAGATGTCGCAGGCGTCCGCGTCGGCCACTCGCGTGTTCGAGATCCTCGACGCGCAGAGCGAGGTCGCGGACAAACCGGGTGCGATCGAGTTGCCCGCAGCCAGGGGCGAGGTGACGTTCGAGGACGTCTCCTTCAGCTACTTCGGCAGCGGCGATCCCGTCTTGAACGGCATCAGCTTCGACGCGCAGCCGGGGCAGACTGTGGCGCTTCTGGGCGCGACAGGCAGCGGCAAGTCGACAGTCATCAACCTGATCCCGCGTTTCTACGACGTGACGAAGGGCAGGATTGCCGTGGACGGTTTCGACGTGCGCGACGTGACGCTTGAATCCCTGCGCTCGCAGATCGGCATCGTGCTGCAGGAAACCACCCTCTTCACCGGGACCATTCGCGACAACATCGCGTTCGGCCGGCCCGACGCAACCCAGGAAGAGGTCGAGTCGGCAGCGCGCGCGGCCGCGGCCCACGATTTCATCTCGTCGTTCCCCCTGGGCTACGACACGCCCGTGGGCGAACGCGGATCGACTTTGAGCGGCGGGCAGAAGCAGCGTCTCGCCATTGCCCGCGCGCTCCTGCTCAACCCGCGCATCCTGATCCTCGACGACTCGACGTCGGCGGTCGACTCGGTGACGGAGCACGAAATCCAGCAGGCGCTTGACAAGCTCATGGCCGGCAGGACCTCGATCGTGATCGCGCAGCGCATCAGCACGGTGCGCCGGGCCGACCAGATCCTTGTCCTCGACAAGGGCCGGATTGCCGCGCGCGGCACGCACGACGAGTTGATCGAGGAGAGCCCGCTGTACGCAGAGATCTACGCCTCGCAGTTGGTCGAGGACGCGCCGGTTACTGCCGCGTCCTCGCCAGAACCCGCGGGAAAGGAGATCGCCTAAATGTTTGGCCTTGATGGCGGTCGCCGCATGTTCGACCGGGAGACGTCGAAGCCCAAGAAGGTCAGCGAGACTCTGGGCCGTCTCATCCGGTACTTCAAACCCTACTGGCCCGTGCTGCTGCTCACGGCCGCTCTGATTATCGGGAACACCTGGACGCAGGTCGTCACGCCCGCGTTGACGGGTGAAGCAGTGGACTGCTACCTGACGCCCGCCACCGTAACCACTGCGGGCGGACGCGCAAGCGGCGAGGGGCAGCAGTTGCTGGAGAACGTCGCAAGCAGCGGCGCATCCAACTGCACGCTCAACATTCCCGCGCTTGGGCTCACGCCGCTGCCGCAGGGCTCGACCACGCAGGACTACATCGCCGGGCTGGGCCGCCTCGTGCTGCTGCTGATCGCCCTGTACGTCGTCGGCGCGATCATGGGCGCGTTGCAGTTCTACTTCATGTCCTGGGCCGGTCAGCACGTGGTCAGGCAGCTGCGCGAAGAGATCTTCGCCCACGTCCACAAGCTGTCGCTCAACTACTACGCCGAGCGCGAGGCCGGTCAGGTGATGAGCCGCGTGACCAACGACATGGATACCATCAGCCAGACATTCGGCTTCGCGCTCGTCAGCGTGACGAGCGGCATCCTGCTCATCGCATGGGTCGCGTTCAACATGCTCAGGCTGAGCGTGCCGTACGCGCTGGTCTCACTTGCGGTCGTGCCGGTCATGTGGCTGATGACAAACTGGTTCTCCGCGCAGGCGCGCCGCGCTTTCCGCCGCTCCCGCCAGGAGATCGGTCGGGTGAACGCGGACCTGCAGGAAAGCATCGCGGGCGTCCGCGAAGTGCAGGCGTTTAGCCGCGAGGACGAAAACATCGAGGCATTCCGCTCCTCCAATGCCGCGAACCGGGACGCCAACGTGCGCGCGGCCGCGTTCACGCAGGCGCTCAGCCCCGTGCTCGAATCGCTCGGCTATCTCGCCATCGCGATCACGACAATCGTCGGCGGCATCGTCCTGCTGCAGGGGCAACAGCTTGGCGGAACTGTTATGTCGCTCGGCCTCATCGTGACCTTCCTCGGCTACGTGCAGCGGTTCAACCAGCCGGTGCAGCAGATTTCGACGCTGTGGACGAACCTGCAGAGCGCCATAGCCGGCGCGGAGCGCATCTTCGGCCTCCTGGACGAACAGCCCGACGTGGTGGACAGGCCGGGCGCGGCCGCTCTCCCTCCCATCGTGGGCAAGGTCGAGTTTGACTGCGTCGGCGCCGCATACAAGAAGGGTCAGCCCGTACTAGGCTGCGTCAGCTTCGTCGCGGAGCCCGGGCAGACCGTCGCCATCGTTGGCCCCACCGGAGCGGGCAAGACCACGATCATTAACCTGATTCCGCGCTTCTACGACGCCACCCAGGGCGCGGTGCGGATCGACGACGTCGACGTGCGTGATGTCACGGCGAGCAGTCTCCGCTCGCAAATCGGCATCGTCCTGCAGGACACCTTCCTGTTCAGCGACACGGTCATGAACAACATTCGGTTCGGTCGGCCCGGCGCGTCGGACGACGAAGTGATTGCCGCGGCCCAACTAGCCCGCGCGCACGACTTCATCGAGCGTCTGCCCGACGGCTACAACACGCTGCTCGGCGAACGCGGCAGCGGCGTAAGCCTCGGCCAACGGCAACTCCTCGCTATCGCGCGCGCCGCCCTGGCCGACCCGCGCATCCTCATCCTCGACGAGGCGACGTCCAGCGTGGACACGCGCACCGAGCGCCAAATCCAGGCCGCGCTGGAGACGTTGCTCAAACCTGCCGGCGGCCGGGCGCGGACCAGCTTCGTGATCGCCCACCGCCTGAGCACGATCCGCAATGCCGACCAGGTGCTCGTCATCCAAGGCGGCGAGATCATCGAGCGCGGGCGGCACGAGGAGCTGCTGGCGCAGCGCGGCGCCTACTATGAGCTATACATGCGGCAGTTCAGGGGGCAGGAGTCGATGCAGGCGCAAGCGGGCGGACGAGTCGCCGCAGCCGTCCCGGCAGCCTAAGCGCCACGGGCCGAACGAAGATGGCCTCCCATGCGGGAGGTCATCTTTGTTTAGCGCACGGGCGGCGCCGAATCGACGTGCTCAGTCGCGCTCTGGTTCGGCGCGCGCGTGGCTTCGCAGATCGACCAGGGCCTCGGCATGGGCGCGGCCCCGGCGACCGGGGGCGGTCCAGCGGCCGCCCCGTCGCCGGACGGGTCGTAATACAGCGCGCTCCGCTCCGCATCGGCCGGTGACACGAGCCGCTCATACGGCGCGTCGCGCACCACGATCACCGACCAGAAGACCTGCGCGTTGCGAAACTGGCCCGCGTTATGTAGCGGCGCAAGGTCCGCCGCGAGCGACGTTGCGGTTGTTGGAGGGGCGACGCCGCGGGCCGCCTCAGGCGCCTCATCCGTGTTCCACCACACCACCTCGTACTTTGCGCCCGCCGGCAGCGGTCCCGTAGGCAGCCAAACGAACGTGACCATGCCGCTCACCGCCTCATTATAGCCCGGCGAAGTCAATGCGGGTGGGCTGACGCTGCTCTGCAGAATTGCAGGGGTTGCCGTGGCGGCAGGTTGCGGTGTGAGTGTCGGAGGGCGTCGGGTCGGAACGCGTGTGAGCGTAGCGGTGGCCGTGGGCGGTGGGGTGGGTGTGGCAGTGGGCGTAGGCGTAAAAGTTGGTTGTGGCGTGGGTGAATCAGTCAATGTTGAGGTCGGAGTTGCGGTTCGAGCCGGAGTTCGGGTGGAGGTTGGCCTCGGGGATGCTGGCAGCGAGGCGGTGCTCGATTCTGACGGGCTGCTGGTCAGCGGGAGTGGCGCCACTATCTGCCCCTGACCCGGTGGCCATTCGTCTTTCGGCGTACTCGAACCCCCAAGCAGTCGCGCAAGGGTCTCCGCGGTCCGCGTGCGGGCCAGGCTGCGCGTCGCGGCCGCAGTGGGATCGACGAGAGTCGGCAAGGGCGTGCTGATCGCTGTCTCTGAAGGCGGGAGACCCCCAGACTCGGCCGCCGGCGGAAGGTCCGGTCGGACGAGCGCGCGCAGAACCATCGGTCCCGCAAGCAGCGCAAGCAGCAGCGCAACGACGACTATCGCTGCGCTCACCAGCACCCGCCTCGACGTCCACCACCGGGCGTTATCCTCCGACCCGGAGAGCCCGCGCTCATCAGGCTCGGACGGGTAGCTCCGGGCGTCGACCGGGGCGCCTGCGCTTGGGCGAGCGGACGCGGCGGCAGAGTCCGGGGCGGCTGTCATGCGGGAGGCAACCCCGGCTGCGCCAACCGCGGCAATGGCTGGCTGCGGGGCAGGACGCGCGGCCGGGGCCGGCTTCCACTCCGCAGGGGCAGTTGCCGCGAACGCGGTCGCCACGGCAGAAGTCATTGCGCCCGGTTTGCGTTCGTCCGCCAGCAGCGAGGCGAAGCGCCGATATGCCTGCGCGACGGGCCGCCGGCGATGCGCGATCACCATGGGCACGCCGCGGTTGATGGTCTCCGTCGCCAGCTCCTGGTCATTCGGAATGGCGAAAGCGAGCTCGCGGCCGAGGTACGTCTGCGCATCGGCCTGCTTCATCCCGCCCGGCAGCCCGTCCCGATTCAGCAGCGGCCACACCTTGCCCGGCGGGTAGCCGCGCTTGTCGAACTGGGCGAGCATGAGCTTAGCGTTGCGCAAGCCGACCATCTCGGGCAGGACCGACATAACGACCCGGTCGGCTGCGTCGAGGAACGCATAAGCAGCCTCGTCCAGCGGCAGGCCGAGGTCCACCAGCACCCACGGGGAGGCCCGCTTGAGCCAGGCTGTGACCTGCTGCACCTGCGGCAAAGTGGGCGGGTAATCAAGCGCATCAGGCGGCGGCGCGAGCAGCACTCGCACCCCGGAGTTGTGGGTGGCCAGGACCGACGACATCAGGTCACTGTCGAGCTGATTCAGCTTGGGGAGCAGGTCTCGAATGTCGCGCTGCCCGCGCAGGTTGAGCGCGACGTCGATGGCGGGCGCGGCGTAATCCGCGTCGACGACGACGACCGGCTCGCGCGAGACCTCGCGCAGCGCGACCGCCGTGTTGATTGCCAACGTCGTGCGGCCCGTGCCCCCCTTGGGCGCGCAAAACACAATCACCCGGCCCATCGGCGTCTCGCGCGCAACGGGCTGCGGCAGAGCGACGCGGCGGCTGAGCACCTGGCGGAGCACGCCGGTCAATTCGTCGCCCTTCACGGGTTTGGGGATGAATGCGCGCGCGCCTGCCAGCACGGCCGCTTGAGCAACCGCCAGCGCGTCGGGCGAGGCAAGGAGCAGGATCGCGCTTTCGGGGAGCCCCTCGGCAAGGCGGCGGACGAGGCCCGCAACCTGGACGGGATCCGTCGCGCCCTCTGCCGTGCCCGCGCTGCGGTCTGCGACAGCAGACCCTAGGTCATCGTCCACGAGGATCAGATGCGGCGCCAGCCCTTGGGCGCGCGTCAGAGCCAGGTCCGGTTGGGAGACCCAGTAGAAGCGATGCTCACCTGCCCCCTGGAGCGCCTCCCCAACTTCCTCACGCTGCTTGGCGTGCGGGCTGACGAGAAGGACGCGCAAAGGTTCGCCGGAAACGAGGCTGGCCAAAAAGCAACTCCGAGCGCCACAGGCTCTTTGCCAATTGATCCAGACTATAGCGCGCTCTCGCGGATTCTGCAAGTGGCGTTGCCAACGCGCGAGTCGGTCGACATCGTTAAGCTGCCCGGCGAAATCCCTGGCGTGGTAAAGGACCGGCTGTCCGTCCTTAGGCGAAACCGGTCTGAATGCTGCGTCCCGAAGAGGCTGCGCTCAGTGCGCCCGACAATTCCCGGTTGTAGGGGCGACCGCGGGGCGCCCTACAGGTTTTGTGAGCGTTTCTTAGTGATTGAGAAAGGAGAAACGCCATACAAGAGAGTCTTCCGCCAAAGCTGAGGACATCACCGTTTGACAGTACGACGGTGGGAGCATAAACTACTTCGCGAGCACTCAGGCGAGCTCCTTTGACGATCGGAGGCCGAGTTTGAGCATCGGGCAGAAGATGCGAAATCTGTCCCCGCGAACAAGCCGGCGCGCCTTGCTCTTGATGCTGGTATTCCTGGCCGCGCTCCTCGCGCTTCGCGTCGGTCCCCCTTCGATGCCCGCGCTCGGTGACGATTTCATCGAGTATTGGTCGGCCGCTCGTCTCAATACTCAAGGCCTCAATCCCTACGACCCCATTCTCATGCTGACTCTCGAACGAGAGTTGGGATGGGAGATGGCGCAGCCTCGCATGATGTGGAATCCGCCGCACACGATGGCCCTGTTCAGCCCGTTTCTCTTGCTGGAATACGACGTCGCAAAGTGGGTATGGCGCGGCCTCGCGCTCCTGGCCACACTTCTTTGCGCGATCCTGATATGGCGAACCTCGGGCGGGCCGGCTGGCGACGCGGCCGCAGGACGTTTTCCGTGAGACGGTAAGGTTGGCATAAGCGCTCCAGGTGACGACCAATGTCACTATTCGACGTAACGGTTCGAGCCGACTGGCGAACGATCGAGAAGCAGCAGTTCGCTGCGGATGTCCGTCTGCGCGTCGAACTCCAGATTGCGCTGGCGGCATTTGCCATCGCCGCGCCGATCCTTGCCGACCTTGCGCACCTCCGGCCCGCGTTCGGATTCGCCGGCATCGCGCTCTTCGTTGCAGTCTACCTCGCGCTACCCGGAAGGAATCGCACGTGGGCCCTGCCGGGTGGGCGCGTTACGTACATCGTAAGCGTGTCTGGATTGCTGCTCGCCGCCACCGTCATCTTTGTGACTTCGCCCAGTCAGTTTCGTCCGATCTGGCAGGGTGTGCCCCTCCTGCCGCCCGCAGTGGCGGTCGCTGCGCCTGCGATCACCGCGCTCGTCGCCATCTGGAGCCACCGGCGACATCCCGGCCTCCTCCGGCAGTTGGGATGGGTCGGAACGCGCTGGGCCCGCCAGGTGATCGCCGGGGGCGCAATCGGCGTTGCGCTAGGATTTCACCTCTGGATCGTGGTAGCCGCGCTGCCCCAGCGCCCACCCATATCCCTTCCGCCCGCCGCCGAGATGATCTGGCTGATTGCGACCATCACGGCGCTCCGTTCGCCGGGGGAGGAGCTCGCGCTCCGCGGCGCGCTGTTTCGTGTGCTGACGGTTGACGCATCCTGGCGCAAGGCAGAAGTCTGGCTGCGTATCCTCGTCTTCAACTTGCCGCTCTATCTCGCGCTTGCGCTGGGCCATCCTGACCCTGTCATCTGGCTTCTTTGTGTGGCGTACGGCGCGCTGTTTGCGCTGGCCGCAACCGCGCTGCGTGTTACGTTCGGTAGCGCTGTGGCCTCCTTGGGGGCCAGCATCACCTTCAACCTCATGCTAACCCTGGTGGCTCTCGGATGAACGCCCCAACCCGGTTCCGACGGTTGCCTTTCCGCTTTGAGAGGCGGGGGTTTCCGCTCGCATCCTCAGTGCTCGCGGCCCTGGCGATGGGAAGCCTGTATTTCGGATCGATCGCCGCGCCGGAAGCGATCGCTATCTTCCGCTTGCCCTCGTTCTTCCCCGTGCTCCTTGCGGGCTACCGCGAAAAGTCAGCCCTACCCGGGCTTATCTTTGCCGCGCTGCTCGGATCGGCCATGATCCTGCAGGCAGCCGGGAATTCAAGCGTGGCTCTGGCGGGGTCGATTCTGACCAGCATAATGCTGTTTGCCGCGGTCCTGGTGTCCAGCAGTGTAGCCTCTGTCTTCACCCGGCGCGATGCGCTTGAGGACGCAGCGCGCGAAAGACAGGCCCTGCTCGAGCGGGCAGGTAGTCGCTATCGCATCGCGGCCTTCCTTCGCGCCGAAGCGCTGCGGGACCTTGACGCGCATGAGGGAGCCCTGCTCATTCCAAACCCTGTGCAGGCGCGTTGGGAGCTCATCTTGGCCGACGGCGCATGGCCGACGCCGGAGGCCGAGCCCGGCCAGCCGATACCGCTGACCGCCTGGCTGGTCGAGAAACAAGAAGCGCTCGTCATCGACGATCTTTCGGTCGACCCGCGTTTTCTCGATGCAGGCGGCACGCGTTCGCTGCTCGCCCACCCGCTGCGCCGCGCAGATCAAACGCTGCTCGCCGTTCTGGTTCTGGCCGACGGCAAGCCCGAACGGTTCCGCCCCGACGATCAGCAGCGCCTGGGACCGCTCCTCGAGTCGGCCGAGGCCGCGCTGCGCTACGCGGGCGCGTACGCAGAAACCGACCGCAGCCGTGATCGACTCGCAGCTCAACTGGCGGTGATCCAGCGCGCGGCGCGTGAGCTCAACACCTTGCTCGACGCGCCCGCGATTGCCGGTCGCACGGTTGCCTGCGCCCTCCGCGTGACGCGAGCGCGTGGCGCCGCGATCGAGGTCGTGCCGCCATCCGGCGAAATGGCGCGCCAGTTTGCCGGAGCCCCGTTGACCGATGCCGGCCCCACGCTCGAATGCGCCCGTGGTCTGGAGACGCCCGAACAACACCCCGTCACCGCGCCGGACGGCGCACAGGGCGTGCGTCTGCTGGTGCCGATCCGCCACGGAGCGCGCAGCCTTGGCGGGCTGTTTGTGGAAGTGTTGCGCGTCAGCGAGATCGACGATCAGGACAGCCAGGCGCTCACCGCGCTTGCCGAGCATGCCGCAACCGCATTAGCCAATGCGCACCTGTTTGCCAGCGTGCAGAGCGAGCGCGAGAAATCGGAACAGATCGTTCGGACGATGAGCGATGGGTTGCTTCGGCTCGATGCAGACCGTCAGATCGCGGCGGCCAACCCGGCTGCAGCCACCTTGTTGGGCGCGCGAGAGCGTGAGCTCAAGGGCGATTCGATATGCCGGGCGTTGGCCTGCGAGACCCTGTCTCAATGCAACGCCGCCTGCCCGCTGCAAAAACTGTTTGGCAGCGGTGAAGCCTTCGACAACCACCGCTGGACCCTTGGTGACCGGCGGCTGCTGCTTGCGGGCGCGCCTTTGCCCCGAGAGGATGACGGCGAGCTCGGCTCCGTCATCCTGCTCCGCGACGTGACGCTGCAGGAGCAAAGCGCGGAGTTTCAGCGCGAACTGCTGGCAACGTTCGCGCACGAGTTTCGAGGTCCGCTGGCGAACCTGACTGCCCTTGCGGAGGTTCTTGCGGACGATGCGGCGACCGGGACCGCGACGATCCCGCGCGACCGGTTTGAAATGCTCAGAGCGCAGGCAGTCCGCCTGGCCACCCTCTCCGAGCGCACCCTGGACGCTGCGCGCCTTGAGGCAGGCAGTTGGCCCCTGGAGCCCAGACCGCTCCCGCTCGTCTCCAGGGCGCGCGCAGCGCTGGAGCGATGGCAGCGCGCCGCCCCAGCGCGGCAGTTCGCCCTGCGCGCCCCGGCAGCCCCACTATGGGCGTGGGCGGATGAGGAGGTGGTCGACCTCCTGCTGGACAACCTCCTGGACAACGCAAACAAGTACGCGCCGGCAGGCAGCGCAGTCAGCATCTGCGTCGAGAACGGGAAAGGGAACACGGCGGTCGTGGCAGTTGAAGATGGCGGAGCAGCGATTCCCCCCGCCGAATTTGAGCTTCTGTTCGAGAAGTTCTACCGCCGCGAGCGCGGACACGCGCGGTCGACCTATGGCTACGGTCTCGGCCTGCACATCGTCCGCCAGCTCGCCCGCGCCATGGGTGGCGATGCGTGGGGCGAGAGCAGGGACGGCGCGGGCAACCGCTTCGTGTTCAGCCTGCCGGTGATGGAGGAGGAGCATGAGGATCCTGATCGTCGAAGATGACGTGACATTGCAGGCGTTGATGAGTATCTATTTGCGCGGACGAGGGTACGAAATCAGCATCGCCTCCGGCGGCTGCGAAGCTGTGGACCGCGCCCGCGAGAATGCGCCCGACTTGATCCTCCTGGACGTCATGATGCCGGGTATGGATGGGTGGGAAGCCATCACCGAGTTGCGGCGGATCACTAAGGCGCCGGTGCTCTTCCTGACCGCGCTCGGCAGTGAGGAGCAAGTCGTGCGCGGCCTCGAATTGGGCGCCGATGATTATTTGCGCAAGCCGGTAGGAATGAAGGAACTCGCGGCGCGGGTTGCCGCCGTTCTGCGTCGCGCCGGCGGGGAGCCGCCTGACGCGGCCGAAGAGTCGTCCGCGCTCCAGATCGACCTTGCCTCGCACACCCTTCGCAGAAATGGCAAACTCGTCCACCTCACGCCCACCGAGTTCCGTTTGCTGGCCTACCTGGCCGCCCACGCGGGGCGCGCGGTGACGCATCGGGAGTTGCTATGCGAGGTATGGGGACCGGAGTACGCCGAGGATACGGCCAGCCTTCAGGTGTACATTCGTTATCTGCGCGAGAAGGTCGAGCCGGACCCGAAACATCCCACCCATATTCTTACCGAGTGGGGAATAGGATATAAGTTTACATGAGTGAGCGGCATTTCGCGCGTTATTGCCCTGGCTTTTGTCACAGTCGCTTTCTAAGAGTCCTCTAAGGCGCATTTTCACATGATTGTGCTACACTGCAACTGGACGTCGGGCATGAATGCCATTTTCTACAGCGCTGGACGTAAACAACCACCGAAGGAGTTGCCACTATGTTGCTCCAGTTGTACGTGTACCTCCAGAATATGCTCCGCCGCGAGGAAGGTCAGGACCTGGCGGAGTATGCGCTCCTGATCGGCCTGATTGCGCTGGTCGTTGTTGCCGCGGTCGTTCTCCTGGGCAACGAGCTCACGGGTGTGTTCAACCGCATCGCTGACGCCGTTTCAGGCTGGCCTATTGGCGGCGGCGGCTGATTCACTGCGTCGCGCCGATCCGCACTGGCACTCTAGAAGGGGCGCGCTATTCCAGGCGTTGCCCCTTCTTCCAATCATATCGCTAACAATGGCCCGGCGGGGACGGGCTGACGAATTGTCTTCTCGACCATGCAGGAGGCGACGGCAATGCTGCTCAAAGCAACTGCCCCCTCAGAGGTCGGCCGGCGCTCGCTGCGGAGCGAGCGTGGGCAGGACCTGGTCGAGTTTGCCCTGGTGTTTCCCATCCTCATCCTGCTCATCCTCGGCATCATCGAATTCGCCATCCTGATCCTGGATTACAACACCGTGTCCAACGCCGCGCGCGAAGGCGCGCGGTACGCAATTGTTCATCCGGAATCGGATAGACCTGAACCAGGAGCGCAATGTCCGAATCCGCCGCTGGCCGCCGATGCGCCGCCGACCAACGTCGTCGAGGCCGCGTGCAAAATGACGACCGGACTGGATCCCGACAATATAAGGGTGGTGGTCGACTTCACGGCGGGCGCCCCAGCCAGTCTCGGCCGCGTTACGGTGACAGTTCGGTACGACGCCGAGCTGCTGACTGCGCCCGTCATCGAAGCACTCGGCGGAGGCGGCGCCATTACTGTTGGCGGCGCATCCACAATGGAAATGGAACAGAGTTAAGGAGCGCATATGGCACGCACGCGAGGGTGTATCTGGTTGGTGGCCGGCCTGCTGGTGGCACTGGTGGCAGGCGTCGTCGCGTTCGTCACCCTCTCGCGCGGCGCCGAACGCCAGGAAGTGGCCGGTCAGCAGATCGACCCGGGCACAGTGGTCGACGTCGTTGTTGCTGCCCAGGCCCAGCCGCCGCTCACGCTGCTCACCGCCGAAATGCTTGCGGTCAAGCAGATCCCCGTCCAGGCTGCGCCCGAGGGTTACCTGTCCGAGACGGAAGAGGCGGCCGGCAAAATGACGACGACAGAGCTTGCCGCGGGCGAAATTCTCCTGACGAGCCGGCTTGTAACACCGGACGTGGTCACCGGCGACGGTCGCCTCGCGGTGATCATGAACGACGACCAGGTTCTCATGGCCTTTCCGGCCAACGACCTGATGACCAGCCTTGGCGTGCTGAAGCCCGGCGACCATGTCGATCTGCTCTTCTCGCTCGATTTTCCGCTCGGCCAGACCGGAGAGGACGCAAACGAAACGGAGCTTGTCACCTTCAACGCACTGCAGAACCAGACGATCGCGGCGATTGTCGGCGGTCAGCCTGCGGACGAGGGCGAACAAGCAAGCCAGGCGAAGGCGCTCTTGTTGACCGTCTCACCGCAGGACGCGCTCACGTTGAAGTATTTGAAGGATGCCAACGCCACGATGGATGTTGTGTTGCGGGCGCCCGGCGCCGATCAGCCGTTTGAGACGGAGCCCGTTGACATCGATCGGATCATCAACGAGAACCGCATCCCGCTGGGGGTGGGCCGGTAGCGAGGGGGAGGAAGCGCGGTGAGTTTAGTCAGGGGAGAGACCGCTCGCATTTTGCTCGTCAGCACGAGCGAGGACCTTAAGGACTTGATCGCTGCGGCGCTGGCGGCAAAGGCTGGCGACCACAGGTTCTACTGGGTTGCCCAGGCGGACCTCGCGCCCGGCCGGGCCGCGGATCTCATCCCGCACGCGATCCTGGTCGACGACGAGCTGGGGAATGCGGGCGTCGGCAACGTCGTCGCGCAACTGGTCCAGCGTGCGCCGCGCGCGGCAGTTGTCGCGCTGGTCAGTCCTGCCGCGGTCGCCCAGGCCCAAAGCGCAATGCTCGCGGGCGCGCGCGCTTTTTTGCTCAAACCGCTCGAGGGCGATGACCTGATTCAGGCGCTGCGCCAGGTGCTCAGCCTGCGAGTGGCCGACGAGCCGGAGGAGATGCCCGTCGTAAACGGGCGCATCATCGCGTTCTGCGCGCCCAAGGGCGGCACCGGCCGCACTACGCTGGCCGTCAATACCGCGATCAACCTGCATCGATCCACGAAGCGGCCGGTTTCCCTCGTGGATGCCGACTACGCGGCGCCTGCCATCGACGTGGCCCTCAACCTGGATTCGACCCGCAACATCGTCGATCTGCTCCCGAAACTTACCATGCTTGATGCCGAACTCGTGATGAGCGTCCTCGCGACCCACGTCTCCGGCGTCCGCGTGCTGCTCGCGCCGCCGCCCGCGGACCTGACGCACCCCATCTCGCTTCCGCAGGTGCAGCAGGTGCTCGCGTGGCTCAAGCGCATCTTTCCCTGGGTTGTCGTCGACCTCGGCCTGCCGCTCGACGAGACCTCGTTCGCCTTCCTTGACGGCGCGGACCGCATCGTGATGACCGTGTTGCCCGAAATGGTCGGCCTGCGCAACACGCGCCTCATGCTCGACCAGTTGCGCGAGCGCGGCTACCCGTCCGAAAAGACATGGCTCGTGCTGAATCGCGCCGACATGCGGGGCGGCGTCTCCGTGCAGGACATCGAGGAGCGGCTCAAGGTGCGGGTCCGCTACCGGATTCCGGACGACCAGGGCCTTGCCACATACAGCGTCAACCGCGGCATTCCGCTCATGGTCAGCCACGGGGACAGCCGGCTGGGCAAGGCGATGCGCGCGTTTGCCTCGGACTTGGTGGGCGAAGTGGACATCACGGCGGGCGCGAACGAACCGGGCCGTCTCGGGCGGCTCTTCAATCGGGCGCCTGCGGAGGCATAACGGATGGGCACCTTGCCGCTCGCCTTTGCGGTGTTGGTAGCAGGCGCTGTCCTGCTCGGATTCGTCGGCCTTTGGCGCTTAAGCGCAGTCGAGGACCCCATCGAAGCGCGGCTCCGCGCTTATGGCGGCGCGGGGACCGCGGTCGCCGCGGACGATGGACGCGCTGGAGAACGGAGCCGTTTTGGCGGACTGAATCGCGCGCTGGCCCGCATAAGCATGGGGCAGGGGTTGGCAAACCGGTTGACGCGCGCCGACGTGCCGCTCACGGCGGCGGAGTTCGTTCTGCTCGCTGCGATGGTCGCCGCGTTGCTGGCCGTGATCGGCTGGCTGCGCGTGGGGCCGCTGTTTGGCATCCTGCTTGGCATCGCCGGCATGTTCCTGCCGCTGCTGTACCTGAACTATCGCGCCGGTAAGCGCCGCCAGAAGTTCACCAACCAACTGCCTGATGTGCTCACGCTGCTGGTCGGTGCGCTGCGCGCAGGATATGGCGTGACGCAGGCCATCGATATGCTCGTGGATCGCATGGCGAAGCCTGCTTCGGTCGAGTTCGGCCGCGTGATGCGCGCCGTTCGTCTCGGCGTCCCCGTAACGCGCGCGCTGAACGATATGGCGGACCGCGCCGGCAGCGACGACCTGTACCTCGTCGTCACCGCAATGAACGTGCAGGCGGAGCTGGGCGGCAATCTCGCGCAAATCCTGGAGACAATTACCGAAACGGTGCGCGAGCGGATCCGCATCAAGCGGGAGATTCGCACGCTGACCGCGCAACAGCGCGGCACCGGCTACATCCTCGCCGGCTTGCCCATCGCCGTGGGCTTCATGCTGTCGATGATCCGGCCCGGCTACCTTGACCCGCTCTTCGCGCCCGGCATGATGCGCCTGGTCTTGATACTCGCGGTCATCATGCAGGTTGTCGGCTTCCTGATCATCCGCAAGATCGTCGACATCGAGGTGTAGCCGTGGAACTTGCCGACCTGCTGCAGAACTTCGGTGCGCTGTGGAATCCCGTAGTATTTGCCTCCCTCGTGAGCCTGGCCGCGCTCCTCGTCTGGCTCGCCTTCGCGCCCGCCGCGCCCCGCCGGGATGTGCGCGACCGCATGGACGACTACCTCGACCGCGACATCGTCATCGAAGAGGACCTGCGGCAGTCATTCTTCAAGCGCGCTATCTGGCCGCCCATGCGGTCGGTCCTGCGCTTTCTTGGCCGCCTGATGCCGAACAAGGGCCTCGAGGCAACCAAGCTGCAACTGCTGCAGGCGGGCAGCCCCGCTCGAATGAGCGCGCTGGACTTCTACGGCGTGCGGGTTCTGATCCTGCTGCTGGCCGTCGCGCTGGGTTTTGCGATCGGCAATCGCCAGGGCGGGATGACCTTCGGCCTCCGCGGCGCGCTCCTTGCCGGGGCATTCGGCTTCATCATCCCCGTCTACTGGCTGCGAGGCCGGGTCCGGTCGCGCAAGAACCGAATTCTCCGCGCGCTGCCGGATGCCCTCGACATGCTGACGATCGGTGTGGAAGCCGGCCTCGCGTTTGAGTCGGCCATGGTGCGTGTCGGCGAAAAGTGGGATAACGCGCTGACGCGGGAGTTCAGGCGGGCGGTAGCCGAGATGCGTGTGGGCACGACCCGGGAGGATGCCCTGCGCAGAATGGCAGAACGCTGCGGCGTCGACGAATTGTCGTCGTTCATCGCCGTGCTGGTCCAGTCGAGCCAGTTGGGCGTCAGCATCGCGCAAGTGCTCCAGACCCAGGCGGAAGAAATGCGCGTGAAGCGCCGGCAGCGGGCCGAAGAACTGGCGCGCCAGGCAGGCCTGAAAATGATCTTCCCGCTTGCGCTCTTCATTCTGCCGGCCTTGTTCCTGGTTATTCTGGGACCGATGGTGCCCCGATTCCTCAATCTGTTTGCTACGCTCACAGGCGGTGAGTAATTTCGAGTAGAGGCGAGTTGCCGCATGGATATCGAGTACGAATCTGCCAATCGAGGCCGGCACGATCCGCGATTTGAAGAGGGCCTGGCCCACGTTCAAGCCGGTGAGTGGGATGCCGCGCTGCGCGTTTTCGAGGAACTCAACGCTGCCTACCCCGGCGACCCCGACGTGCTGCGCCTGCTCGATCAGGCCAGGTTCAAGGCGCGCCTCGACAAGGAGACGCGCGTAAGGCCGAAGGGTGTCACGATCCGCTGGCGCCGGCTGTTTGTGCGCTTCTTCATCGCAGTTGCGCTGATCGCGCTCGCGCTCGCGACCATCGAACTTCTGCGCGCCCGGGTCGGCCCCGCGCTGGCGCAGGCGCGCGCCGATCGGGAGTTCGCGCAGCAGGTCGACGCCTGCCGCAGTCTGGTGGAGGGCGGCAAACTCCAGGAGGCGCGCGAGGCGTGCGGGGTCGTTCTCGGCAAGGACCCGAACAACGAAGAAGTCAAGGCATTGCTCCTGCGCGTGGACAGCAAGGAAAAGGAGCAGCAGATTTGCCAGGAGGCCGAGGCGCTGCTCGCCGAGGGCGAATACACGCGCGCGCTCGAAAAGTTAACGGATATCCAGTTGCTGTTCCCCAACACCTGCAAGGCGCCTGAACGCATCAGCATGCTGCGCGAGCGGCAGTCGCTCGAGGGCCTGTTCAAGCAGGGTCTGGCCGCATACGAGGCGGACGACTGTCAGGGAGCAGTCGACGCCTATGAACAGGTGCGCGTTCGCAGCACAGATTACGAGGCCGAGACGATCCGGGCGCATCTCTATAGCTGCTATCTGAGGCTCGGGCAGGAGCTTGTGGAACAACAGCCGCCGCAGGTGGAACAACTGCCCCTTGCGCTGGACTACTTCACCCGCGCGCTGTCGTTCCAGCCGCGCGAAAGCGTTGCGCAGGGCGAGCAGCGCCTCGTAAGCCAGTTCTTGGCCGGCCAGCAGTCATTCGAGACCGGCCGGCTTGACGACGCAATCCAGGGACTCGGCAGCGTCGTCGGGGCGCGACCCGGTTATCTTGATGGGCTCGCCGCTGAACGCTTGTACGACGCCTATCTCCGCCGCGGCGACCAGTACCGCGACGCGGCCGACTACGGCATGGCCTACCGCATGTACGACCTTGCCAGCCAGGTTCCCGGCGTCGATCCGGCCAGCGCAATCAACCGCCGGGACAGTGTGGCGGGCTCGTTGACGCCCACGCCCACCCCCACGAATACGCCAACAGAGACGCCGATTCCTACGGCGACAGCCTATGTCCCGCCAAAGCCGACCCCTCTGCCGACACCCGCGCCGCCGCTCGGAACGCTGCGGGGCAAGATTGTGTTCTACTCGGCGAAGGAAGGCCAGGAGGGCATGTGGGTGATGAACCCCGATGGGTCGCAGAAGCGCTACCTTGGCCGGGTGACCTCCAAGATGCAGCAGGAATATGACGCCATCCGGGCGAGCGAGTCGTACTCGCCGGACGGCCGGTATCGCCTGTATGCGTTGAAGGACAAGGACGACTCGACGGTGCAGGTGTACTTCCAGGGGTATAACCAGGATGGGTATCTGGTGACGAGACAAGTCACCAACTGCTCGAAGATCTGCTATGACCCCGTCTGGGCGCCCGACGGCAGCCGCATTGCCCTTGTCAGCCCCGAGTGGGAAAGCGACGACATCTGGGTGATAAACCCTGACGGGGCTGAATGGTGGAACTACACGCCCAACAAGTGGGAGTGGGAGAAGCATCCGTCCTGGTCGCCCGACAGCCGCAAAATCGTGTTCTGGTCGAACCGGGAGGGGACCAAGCAGATATACGTCATCGATGCGGACGGTCGAAACCTGAAGAAGATCAGCGGAGACGCGCCGTGGGACGAGTACGATCCCCTTTGGATCAAGTAGAGCAAGCAGCGCTACGGGTGGAGGTGGAAACATGAGCCTACTCAGTCGCAACAATGTCAACCAGGCGCGCACGCCTCCTGCTCCGCCACGCAGCACGGGTGCGACGCGCGGCGAGGAGAACCGCTCGCGCATGATGGGCATCTACGACCGAGTGCAGCGACGCCTGCTTGCGGAGTTGAGCCCGAGCATTCGGACGGACAATGTGGACGAGGTGCGCCGCGCGCTCGAGCGCATCTTCAACGATGTGCTTGCGGAAGAGGATGTGCCGCTCACGCGCGCGGAACGCAACGAATTGTTTGAATGGGTCGTGGCAGGCATCCTCGGCTTCGGCCCGCTCGAACCCTTGCTGAAAGACGAGTCCATCACCGAAATCCTGGTCAACGGTCCGGATCGCGTCTACGTGGAGCGATCCGGCAAGCTCGAAAGCACGAGCGTACGCTTTCGCGACAACGAAGAACTCGCGCGCATCATCGACCGCGTCGTTTCGCCGTTGGGGCGCCGCGTCGACGAGAGTAGTCCCATGGTAGACGCGCGCCTGCCCGACGGTTCGCGCGTCAACATCATCATCCCGCCCCTCTCCCTGGTCGGACCCTGCATGAGCATCCGCAAGTTCACGCGCGCCGCATACTCGATGGAGGACTTCATTCGCCTGGACTCGTGCACCGACGACATGGCGCGTTTCATGAAGGCCGCGGTCCAGGCCCGTCTCAATATCGTCATCTCCGGCGGCACCTCGACCGGCAAGACCACGCTGTTAAACATCATGTCAAGTTACCTCGGGAACGACGAGCGCATCATCACCATCGAGGACGCCGCAGAATTGCAGCTCCAGCAGCAGCACGTGGTCCGTCTGGAGGCGCGGCCGCCGAACGTCGAAGGCAAAGGCCAGGTGACCATCCGTCAACTGGTGATCAACGCGCTGCGCATGCGCCCTGACAGAATCGTGGTCGGCGAAGTCCGCGGCGGCGAGGCGCTGGATATGCTCCAGGCCATGAATACGGGCCACGATGGATCGCTCACGACCGCGCACTCCAACACCCCGCGTGACACCCTCCACCGCATCGAAACGATGGTCCTGATGGCCGGCATGGACCTGCCGCTGCGCGCGATTCGCGAGCAGATCTCCTCAGCATTCGATCTCGTGGTGCATCTTGACCGCCTGCCCGACGGCGCGCGCAAGGTCACGCAGATCAGCGAAGTGCAGGGCATGGAGGGTGATGTCATCGTCATGCAGGACATCTTCCGCTTCATCCAGACGAGCATCCGCGACGGTCGCGTCCAGGGCTACTTCACCGGAACCGGTATCCGACCGAAGTTCATGGACAAAATCGAAGCCTATGGCATCAACCTGTCGCCGGCGATCTTCGCGCCGAAAACGCGGCGTTAGCGCTTCTCTTTTAAGGAAGAGCAGATGACAGGATCGTTAACAGCGCTGCAGCTCGAAGCAACCGGTCCCGCCTCACTTGCCGAGGTCATGCAGGAGGTTGAGGACCTGGCGCAAAACGGCAAGGCCGAGCGGCTGAGTCCTATCCCAACCGGCTTCTCGCCGCTGGATGAGATCCTGAACGGCGGAATTCGCCCCGGCGAGTTGCTCATGCTGGGCGGCGCCTTTGGGGTTGGCAAGACGATCTGGGCGCTCCAGGTAGCCCGCAATGCCGTCGTCGCCGATCCATCCGTGCGCGCACTATACATCTGCTACGAGCACGACCGGCCGCATCTCTTCTCACGGCTCCTGTGCCTTGAGAGCGCCGAACGCGGCTACCGCGAGGATGCCCTCACCCTGCGCCGGCTGGCCGACATCAGCCTCAGCGGCAAAGGCGGCGGGCTGGTGAAGTGGCTTCGCAGCGTGCCCCGCTACGCAACTGTGATGCAGGCCATCGACAGCTACGCGGACCGCCTGATCCTCGCCAAAGCCAGCGGCGATCATACCGGGCTGGAGGAAGTCCGGTCTTGGGTGAAGGACGAGGTTGCAGCAGGCGCAACCCGGCTGCTGGTCGTCGTCGACTACCTGCAGAAGATTCCTGTGCGGCTTGGCGCGTTGGAGCCCGAAACTGAGGTGACGACTTATCTCACCCAGGGGCTTAAAGAGCTTGCGATGGCGCTCGGGGTCCAGGTGATTGCGATTGCCGCTTCCGACAGGCCCGGGCTGAAGTCCAAGCGAATGCGCCTCTCCGATCTCCGCGGCAGTTCTGCGCTCCAATACGAGGCCGACGTCGGCCTGATTCTCAACAATAAATACAATATCCTCAGCCGTGAACACATGGTGTACAATGTGTCACAAGCAGAAGCGATGCGGGGCTGGGTTGTTTTCAGTGTCGAGAAGAACCGAGCAGGCCGCAACGCGGTGGACATGGAGTTCCAACTCGACGCCGCTCATTTCCGAATCTTAACGAAGGGCGAGTTTGTCCGGGAGCGGCTCGTAGACGAGAAAGTGGTGCTGGAATAGGAGGGGGGACCACGAAGCGTCGGCCGTCGGGTTTTCACCCGCGCCGGCGGTCCCGTGGGTCAGTCTGAATGGCCGAACTGCTCGCCGCCGACGGATGGGTGAAACCCGGTTCGCCCGGAGCCTACCTCCGCGAGACTCTGCCCGACGGTTACTACGTCGTCACGGAGCCGCGCGTGGCAAGCCGCCGGCTCGCGGCTGCGATCGTCGGGCATACCGGTCTGTTTGCGGTTCAAGCAGAGGACGACGACGCGAGCGACATCGCGCAGCACGGGAGGCCCGCCGCGTCCAATGGCAACGGCGCCGGTCATGCCATCGAGGAACAGACGATCCGCGCCGTGCGGCAATTCCTGCGCGACGAGTTTCCCGAACTCACCCCGCCCATTTGCGTCGTCTTGGTCGCGCGCGACTGGGCCAGCGACATTGCCACGTGGCGGGTCATCGAGCCACGCGAGTGGATGGATCAACCCCTGGCGGAGACCGTTATGACCGCAGACGCGCAGGACTTTCGCTTCGACGGGGAAGACGCGCGGGCCGCCCTGGCAGTCGGTCTTCGAGACCGGCAACTGACCGCCTCTGAGCGCGCCGGCCGGCCGTTCACTTTCCGTACGGGACGCGCGCTGCGCATCGGCGCGCGCGTCACGACCATCCGCGAAGCCGTGGCCCACATGGACCGTAACCCCGCCGATGGAATGCACCATCTTCGAGACGGGACGTTGGCCGCATGGCTCGAAGAAGAAGGCGCCCACCACCTCGCCGCCCTCGCCCGTGACGTCGTCCACCGCCCGCGCACGGATATGCGCGTTGCGCTTGAGGAGTTCCTGCTTGGCGCCGGGCTCGTCGCGCGGCCGCGCCTTCGCATCAAGCCCGAGGCTCTGGATTTCGGCTATGTCGCGCAGGGTCAGACCGTTTCCCGGCTTCTGCGCCTGCGAAAGCTGCGGGGACGCGGCTACCTCTTCGGGACCGTCTCTGCCGTCGACTCATGGTTGGCGGCAGACCCGCGCGACTTCCAGGGATCCCCGGTGGACATCGTGGTCTCGGCCGACACTGCCAACCTTGCGATCGGACAGGAGCCCACGACGTCGGAACTGCTGCTCCGCACCAGCGCGAGCGCCGAGGACATCGCCGTGCCTGTCCGGGTGCGAATCATGCCGCTGCCCGGCGCCTTTGTCCAGTGGACGGTGCGTCCGCTCATTGGGTTGCTTGCCGGGCTGCTGATGGGATTGGCAGTAGGGACGTGGTGGGCGATTGCCGGCATCGGAAGCGGCCGCGGAGGCTTCGGGCTGTGGCCCGTCCTCGTCGGCGCGCTGTGGGCAGTCCTGGGGCTTACGCGTGCGCTCAGGCAGCCCCCCGCCTGGCCGACATGGTACGCGCTGAAGAGATGGGCGGCCCGTTCGCTCCTGTGGGCGTCCGGCATGGCGCTTCTGAGTATCCTGCTCGTGCTCGCCTGGCGCGCAGGACTCGGAGGCGGCCTCGATCTCCCGGGGCTCACCCTTGTGGCTGCCGCTGCCGTTGCGGCGGCATTTGGCGTTATCCCCGCCACAATAGACGAGTTGTCCAACAGCCGGCATGCGGTTGAGCCGGGTTACGTCCGCGGTCGTCTGTCGCGGCGGCGGCAAGTCACGCTCGCCGCTGCCGTCGTCGTCTTCGCGCTCGTCGCGCTGCTTGCGCCGCGATTCATCACCCCCGCAGCTCAAGAGATCCGCTCCGGCGAGGCATTTGCGCCCGCGCGAGAGTGGGCCGCGCAGCGCTGGCAGGAGTTGAACGTGAGCATGGACCGGTTCGTCGACCAGGTGACACTGCGCTATTACGAGCGGCCCGCGGGCGAAAGCGAGCAGCCGCGACCCCGGATCGAGTTGCCTGGATGGTTGAGAGGGCAATAGGAGGCAGGCATGAGGCGAGGAGAACGCGGGGCTAACCTGGTCGAGCTGGCGATTGTCACGCCATTGCTGCTGCTGCTGCTCGCCGGCACCGTCGACCTGGGGCGCATGTGGTACAGCTGGATCGTCGTCACGAACGCCGTGGGCGAGGGCGCGCGCTACGGCGCGCGCCAACCGGATAATTTCGCCGGAATCCGAACTAAAGTCACCGACGAGATCGCCAACAGCGGCGCCGCGGCAGCGCTGATAGGCGCATGTGATGTCCCCGATCCTGAATTCGCGAACATCTCCCCGAGTGGGATATCGCCGAGCCGCATGATAACCGTCAGAGCATCGTGTGAATTCGACCTGTTGATTCCGCTCATCGAGGAAATCGTCGCCGCAGACGGAATTACCATCTCGAACTTTGCCAGAGCGCGAGTGCAAGGCTGGACGCCATAGCCAATCAGCGCATGGTCGCAGGAGGGTCGGATGAAGATTTCTTTGCGGAGTGAGCGCGGTCAGACGCTCGTATGGGTCGCGCTGTTCATGCTCGTGTTGCTGGGGTTCGCAGCCCTTGCCATTGATGCTGGAAACCTTTATAACGAGCGCCGCCGCATGCAGAACGCAGCCGATGGTGCGGCGCTGGCCGGGGCTGAAGAGCTATGCCTCGGCAGAAGCGGCAGTGCTGCCATTGCGATGGCGAACGACTACGCTACGCGAAACGGCGCGCAGTGGGCGACACCTGTGCCGCACATTGTCAGCAGCGCAAATGTCTCCATTACGGTAACCGCAGGCAGGACGTCCGATACGCTGATCGCCGAGGTCCTGGGAAGCAGCTCCGCGGTTGTCGCAGCGCAAGCCTCGGCGCGCTGCGAGTCTCCGAGCATGGGAGTCCCCACCTTCCCAATCACTTTGCTCCAGAGTCAGTACGACGCCTTGAACTGCGGAGATACCATCTATATCACCGTAGAGAACACCCCGAACCTGGACCCGTGCCCGTCGGGCTGCGATTGCGCGCACGTCTTCAACGCCGACAGCACCGTCGATGAGAATTCGGAACGCGGGTGGTTTGTCGAGTCCAATATTTGCGGCACGGGGACTTCTGCCGAGTGCTCCCCGTTGTCTAGCGCGATGCCTTGGGGGACGTGTAATCTGTCGGGGCTTCACGTAGGCAGTTGCGTCAACGACAAGACTGGCGCCAGCATGGGCGCGTTCGGCGGCGCCAACGGCAAGGACCTCACTGATTGGGTCAGGTCCGCGCCCGGAGGTGTGAGGCGGGTCGTCTTCCCCCTGTTCGACTACTTCGGCCCCGCCTGCAATGGCGTGTCTGGGTGCCAGGGCTATCGGGTCAGCGGATTCGCATGTGTCGACCTGACGAACGGCAATGAGTGGCAGAAGAAGGATGAGTGGCCCTCGCTTCCCGGTCAGGAGTGCGAAGACGACAAAGGCAAGCCGATCCCGCTGTCGAAGGCGATTGTCGGCACAGTCAACTGCAACTGCACGATCGGCGGCGGACTCGG
>JALOOB010000165.1 GCA_025454635.1 Anaerolineae bacterium | reverse complement strand
GAGGTGAAGTGCCCGCAGTGCGGCAGCGAGCAGGTGCGCCGCAAGATATCGGTTTTTGCGTCTAAGAGCAGCGGCCCGAGTTTTGCCGCCGCGCCGGCTGCGAGCTCGTGCGCGCCGGGCGGGACCTGAGGGATACGCCGTTAGCCGGCCGTGGGCCGGACGGAACGGAAGATTGAAGATTGAAGACGGATTTATCTTCAATCTTCAATCTTCAATCTTCGGTCTTCAATCTGTCATCTGTGATTTTTTCTACGCCATGACTTTCGTCACGACCGTCATGCGCGGCGGGTTCTCCAGGTGCTTCTTAACGGCGCATTGCTCCGCCGAGCGGATCACCGCCTCCTTGTACTTCTCCGGGAACTCAGGCGGCAACTGGATTTCAAGCTCGACTTTGGAGATCATGCGGGTGGCCGGGTCGCTCTCCATACGCTGGATGATGCGGATGCCGTCGGTGGGGAGGCCGCGCTGCTTGCAGAAGCCGAGCACGTAGATGCCCGCGCAGGTGCCGAGCGAGGCGAGGAACAGCGTAAAGGGCGCGGGCGCGGAGCCCTGCCCGCCTGCATAGGGCGGCTGATCGGTCAGAATGTCGTAGCCGCCGAAGTGCGCGTCCACGCGGGCGCCGCCGGGGAAGTCGATAATCATTTCGTTCATAAGTGACTCCATCGAAAATGTGGTTGCCAACACGTCGTTCGATGCGCGCGGGTTGCGCAGGGTTACACAATTTCTTCATAACTCCCACACGCCCCCTTCGCGTCCACTCCGTATAGTGTCGCTTGACGCCGCCGCAATGCCAGCGCGGGGCGTCAGTCCCTGAGTCGATTATCGGAGGAGAAACCCGTATGACTGCTGCGCTTCGCACGCCCACTGTCAGCAAAGTCAAGCCCCGCCGCAAGGGGCTGGCCGCGCTGTGGTCCCACCGCACGATGCGCCGGCTGACCCAGCTTGGCGTGTTCCTGTTTATTGCCTTTATTGCCGTCCGGCATACGCTTGTGGGCGAGGCCGGCGCGACGATCACAGCCTCATGGGAGGCGTACTGCCCGATGGGCGGGCTGGAGAGCCTCTACAAGTTCGTCATCAGCGGCGGAAAGACCGTGCCGCACGTCCACCTGTCGAACATGGTCTTGCTCGTCGCGACGCTCGCCGTGGCCCTGGTCGCGCGAAACAGCTTCTGCGGGTGGATCTGCCCGCTGGGTTTTATTCAGGAGATGGTCAGCTCGTTCTCGACGTTTGTCCAGAAGAAGGCGCCGCCGGTGCGCCGGGCCGTCAAGGCGCTGAAGACGCGCGGCGCGCGGCTGGCGGTGCTGGATCGGCCCCTGCGCTTCCTGAAGTACGGCGTGCTCATCTGGGTGGTCGGCGGCGCGGCGGTCTACGGGTTCATGGTGTTCCGCGATGTTGACCCGTGGGCGGGGCTGTGGGGGCTGCTCGAATTGAGCTTCACCTTTGGGACGGTCGTCCTGCTGATCGTGCTGGTCGCGTCGTTGTTCGTCGAGCGGCCCTGGTGCCGGTATGCGTGCCCGCTGGGCGCGGCGACCGGCCTGGTGGGTAAGCTGAGCCCGTTCTACCTGAAGCGGGAGGCGAGCGCGTGCACCAACTGCGCAATCTGCTCGCGCGCGTGCCCGATGGGCTTGCCGGTGCACAAGGCGGAGACGATCAAGCACGCGGATTGCGTGGGGTGCCTGGACTGCGTGGGCGAGTGCCCGCGGGAGGGCGCGCTCGAACTGAAGGTCGGGCTGCCGATCGTGGCGAAGTGAGGAGGGAGAGATGAAGGTCAATCCGTTTGTCTTCGGGATCATCGTGTTGGCCGTATTCTTCGGCGTCCTCGGGGGCGCGAAGGCTGCGGGCGTGTGGTCGGTGTCGGGAAAGTTGGACGCGGCGGGGGAGAAGGTGCAGCCGACGGGCGCGAGCGTGGACGAGATCAAGGGCTGGATGACGCTGGCGGATGTGAGCAAGGCTTACGGGGCGCCGGTGGCGGAAATCCTGGCCGCGTTCGAGCTGCCGGAGGACACGCCCGCGACGACGCAGTTGAAGGAGATGGAGAGCGAGACGTTCTCGGTGAAGGCGCTGAGAGAGTGGCTGGCGGAGCGACCGAAGGAGTAGCGTTCAATTCAGGCCCACACGGTCTTCACAACTTCTGCGCATCCGTACCGTATGATACAATCACGTCAGGCAAGAGTGACTGACGCACCACATTGAGAGGTAAGCAAATGAAGCGTTTTCTCGTAGTTGCGGTCCTGGCGATGGTGATCGCCTCCATCTTTGCCACGGCGGCGCTTGCTGCCGGCCCGGTTGGCGGCCGGTGGGCGCAGAACGGCGCGCCCCAGGCGCCGAACACGGCTTGTCCGATGGGTGGGCCTGGGGGAATGGGCATGCAGGGCCGGCCGGCGTGGGCCGGGCAGCCGGACGAGGTTGCGGCGCTGCTGGGCATGACCGCGGAGCAGATCCAGGCGGAGCGCCTGGCGGGCAAGTCGCTGGCGCAGATCGCGCAGGGCAAGGGCGTGACCACTGAGAAGCTGGTCGAGACGATCCTGAGCGCGAAGAAGACGGCGCTGCAGCAGGCGGTGACCGACGGCAAGCTGACGCAGGCGCAGGCCGACCTGATGGTCGAGCGCATGACGGCGATGGCCAAGGTCATGGTCGAGCGGACGACGACCGGCCCGATGGGCGGCCGGGGAATGATGGGCGGCGGCATGCGCGGGCAGGGCCGCGGGATGATGGGCCAGGGGCTCGGGCAGAACTTCTAAGCGCATCCACATTGAAAGGGCCGGATGCGGAGGCGTCCTTCGACTCCGGCCCCTGGCGGGGCCTCCGCTAGGAATGTCAGGCCCGTCGGGTGTCATCGCCCGACGGGCCTTTGCGTTAACGCAGCGTGACCGGCAGGAGTGTTTTCTGCGCGTCCAGGAGCTGCGCGTTGAGATGACCGATGTTTCCCAAGTCATCCTCGGCGGCGAATTCGACGCGCAGTCCCACTGCGCCGTGGGACCATGCCGGATCCCACGCGGCTTGCGGGAGCGCGAACTGGGTTGATTCGCCCGGCGCCAGAAGCTGCGGCTCGTCGAGCTCTGCCAGGGCGGGCTGCAACGCCAACGTATCAGCGGTCAGATCCTCGAGCGCGAGCGGCGCGTCAAGACGCACGAGGCTCAACGACAGGATAACCAGCGGGATGCCGCTGTCATTGCTCAACTCGGCGCTGACCCCCCCGGCCGCAGGGCGGTTCCACGTCAGACCCAGGAATAGCGGGTCGGGCTCGACCGGTTGGCCGCCCGCACCCCACTGGAAGGCCGCTCCAGCATTAGCGCTCAGCCGAAGCATGCCGCGATCCAGGCAGGCGCCGAGCCGGACGGGCAGGCTGTCGAGCGCGAGGCCCCCGCCAAAGGCCAGCGCGTAGGAGTCGGTGGCGGAGTCGTAACCGCTGGAGGGCAGCGGATTGCCAAAGGGGTTGTCGACCCCTTCGTAGAGGGTGGTTACCTGGCGAACGCGGTCGAGCCGGATGATCAGTTGGTCGGCGTCCGCGCCGGTATTGTTCAGAAAGTCCCAGCTGTAGCAGTAGGGCTCGCGAGTTGCCTCTGCAGGCGCGGCTGCCTGCGCCGCAATGGCGAAGCCGAGCGCCGCAAGGAGCAGCAGAGTCGCGAGCAAGACCGCGCGGGGCGGTCCTGCGGCAACGCGGAGCGGCCCGTTCATGGCTGCCTCCGCCTACTGCAACGCGCCGGCGGGCACGAAGACGCGCTTGCCGGCAACGCGTTCCACGTCTATGGATACGCTCTGCGACTCAAGGCCGGGCAGGCCCGGCGCGGCGGCGGTGTAGACCGCATCGACGTCGAGGTCGAGCGGGCTGTAGATCACGAGGTAACCGATCATCAGCGGGAATGGGCTGGGCGGGGGCACTTGCGGGTAGGTCCACCGCCAGAACTTGTTGCAGTCATCCAGCGTGGCGTAGTCCTCCCGGAGTTCGAGCGTCTCCCAGGCGATGCCGCCCGCCGCATTGGTGACCGGGCCGGTGGTTTCCGGCTCGCGAACCACCTTGCTGTCTTTGCCGTCTGCGGACGGCTGGACGAGGAGGATGATCTTTTTGCGAAGTGGCGTGACCTTGAACTGGTAGTTGTGGATGTTGATCTCGGTTGCGTAGTTGCCCGGCTTCACCTGCGGCTCGCCGCGGGAGGGTGTGCCGGGATCGTCGGACAGAGGCGGCTGGTAGCCGCAAACGAACTTCGCCGAGTAGACGAAACGGTAGGCGCCCGCGGCGCCCTGACGGCTCGTCTCTGGTGCGGGCGCAGCGTTCACGCTCGCATCGCGGCTGGCAAACACCACGGCCGCGCCAGCGAGGGTGAAGACCGCGACGAGCAGGACGATGGTCCAACGCTTGAGGTTCATGGCTTGACTCCTTTTGCAACGGCGCTCATGCGCGAGAAGCTGGCAGCCACTTGCCGGACAGGCACAATCAATGAGGGAACAAGTGTTGTCCTAGCATAAGAATAAACGTGGAAGAGCGCGAAAGTTATGCAGGCTGAATCAAATCCCACTTATTTCCGCACAGATCGAGGAAAACTACCACCTTCCCGTACTCCTCGCGCCGCGGCTCCTCGGTGAAGCGCACGCCGGCGGCCTTCATTCGTCGGTAATCGCGCTCGAAATCATCTGTGCGAAGGAAGAAGGCGACGCGGCCGCCGGTCTGATTGCCGATGGCGGCCTCCTGCTCAGGCGTCGCTGCGCGAGCCAGCAGCAGCGCGCAACTGCCGTCCTTCGGCCCCACGCGCACCCACCGCTTCCCGTTGTCCAGGGGCCTGTCCTCCAGCAGCGCATAGCCGAGCGCGCCGGTGAAGAACGCGATGGCCTCGTCGTAGTCTCGCACGACGAGGGTCACGAGGGAGAGCGAAGTCCCGCCCGCTCCCAACACCATCCGCTGGAGGTCGGCCTCCGCCTGCCCGATCTTGCTTTCGTAGACGCCCAGTTGGTTGTTCAGCGAGGAGCCGAGGTTGCTCGCCGCGTAGCCGGCCATCATCGAGTCGAGCCAGCCAGCCATTACGCGCGCATCGGGTTCGCGGTAGCTGCCCGTGAAGGCGACGGTTTCCAGCGGAAGCTTGGGGGGCATGGGGCGCAGGCCGGGGCGGGCATAGCCGAAGACGATGGTCATGATGGGGACGACGGCGGGGGGCAGCGCGAGCGCGTCCGCGAGATAGCCCGCATCGAGCAGGCCGGTCCGGCCCGTCTCGGAGAGCATCACGGAGCTGACGCCAAGCGCCTCCGCGGCCACATTCATCGCCATCGCGGCGAGGGACGCGTTCATTACGCCGACCGTGTATTCGACGAGGGGGCTGCGCGGGAAGACGTCGAGGACCGCCCGGGCGCGGTGCGTGTCCGCGAGGATGACGACCGCGCGCGGGGCCTTGAACGGCAGGGGGCGGCCGAACTTCTCGCCCCACTGCGCCGCGGTGAACGCCGCGAAGCTCCACGTCTGGAGGTTGACGGTGGAGGGCGCGAGGCGACCCGCCTCGAGGATGGCCGCGAAAACGTCGTCGGGGATGGGGTCGGGCGCGAAGGAGCGGACGCTGCGCCGGTTGAGCAGCGTGGCAAGGAGCGCGTTGTCGCGCAGCGCGGGCGGCGGCTGCGGCCGGCCGCGCAGGATACGCGCCAAGCCGGAGATGAAGCGGCGCGGGGTGAGGGGGTTCAGCATGGGGCCTCCGGGTCTCGGTGAAGCTGCGGCAGCTTGCGGCTGCGGGCCGGGCAGTTGCGGGAACGCATGTAAGAGAGCGTACGCGCGTTTCTGAATTATATGGTACTATAACCGCGTTTCTGCCACCCCCCAATGCCCGTAGCGGCGCCGCTCCAGGCATCCGAAATTTGATTGCTGAACGGTGCTCCCATGCCCGAACCGATCCCTCTCTTCGCCGAGACGGTCCCTGCGCGGCCGCTGCCCGTCTTGCCGGAACAGACCTTTCTGCCCGACGCATACCGCTTGCCCGACGGCGCGACGCGCGGCCCCACGATCGAAGCCGCGCCGCGCATGGTCTATATCGAAGTCACCAACCGGTGCAACCTGCGCTGCGAAACGTGCCCGCGCACCTACTTCGACCGTGAGCCACTGAAGACCCTCTCCTACGATGAATTCGTCTCGATTGCGGAACAGTTCCCCGCCCTGCAACGCTGCGCGCTGCACGGCATCGGCGAGCCGCTGCTCAACCGCGATCTGCCCCGGATCATCGCGTATCTCAAGGGCCGCGGGGTCGAGACGCTGTTCAACTCCAACGCCGCGCTGCTGACCCCCGCGTGGCAGGAGGCGCTCGTCCGCAGCGGGCTCGACCAGTACCGGTGCTCCATCGACGGCGCAACGCGCGCCACTTACGCGCGCATCCGCGGCGCGGACGCGCTGCCGAAGGTGCTCAAGGGGCTGCGCGGGCTGGTCGAGACAAAGGCGCGGCTGGGCGCGGCGACGCCGGGCGTCTCGATCTGGTGGGTGGCGACCGCGGAGAACATCGCGGAGCTGCCTGAGCTGGTGCGGCTGGCGGCGCAGGTGGGCGCGCCGGAGGTGTACCTGCAGCGGATGGTCTATTTTGCGACCAAGCCCGCCGCGCAGTACGGCATGGCGCGTGAAGAGCTGGCCATCTACGACTCGGCGCTGACCCGGCAGGAGGCGATCATCGCGGAGTGCGAGGCGCTGAGCGCGACGCTCGGCGTGGCGTTCCATGCGTCGGGCGCGCGCGACCTGCGCGGCAGCCTGCTCGCGCAGCACGGGGCGGAGCACGCGCCATGGCGCGCGTGCATGCGCCCGTGGACGACGGCCTACGTCACCGCGAACGGCAACTGCCTCCCGTGCTGCATTTCCCCCTTCTCGACCGCGGACTATGACTCGCTGATCCTCGGCAACCTGTTCGAGCGGCCGTTCGCCGAGCTGTGGAACGATGCCGCGTACGGCCGTTTCCGCGCGCGGCTGCTCAGCGCGGACCCGAATCCCTCGTGCGCCGGTTGCGGCGTCTTCTGGAGCCTGTAAAGTGGACTCGACCCTTCTTCTCCGCGACCAGGACGGGTGCGCGGCCGCGTTCCCGTGGAAGCTGTGGATCTACACCAATTTTGACTGCAACCTGCGCTGCTCGTACTGCGTGGCGCGCTCCAGCCCCAATGCGGCGCGGCGCGCCATTGGGCCTGCGAACGCGATGCGGCTGGTGGACGAGGCCGTGGCGCTCGGGTTCCGGCAGGTGTTCTTCACCGGCGGCGAACCGTTCATTCTGCCCGACATCTACGAGATGCTGGCGTATAGCGCGGCGCGCGTGCGCACGACGGTGCTGACCAACGGGATGCTGCTGCGCGGTCCGCGGCTCGAACGGCTGCGGGCCATCAACAGCCCGAACCTCTCAGCGCAGGTCAGCCTGGACGGCGCGACCGCGGCGCAGCACGATGCGCTGCGCGGGACCGGCTCGTGGGAGAAGGCGATTGAGGGCATCCGCCTGCTGACCGCGGCAGGCGTGCGGGTCGAACTGAGCACGACCGAGACGGACGCCAACAGCGGCCACATCGACGACAGGCTACTCGAAGCAGGGGCTGGCGCTGACGATGGCGAACATGACGCCGGAGGTGACCGCGAGCGTTGACGGCATCTTCTGGCATCCCCTGTCCACCGATGCGGATATGCAGGTCAGCCGACGGCTCTTCCCATTGGCGGACGCGGTCGGCAGCGTGCAGGCGCAGCTTGACGAGATGGCGCGCTCAGGACACGCGCCGCAATTCACCTTCCGGTGAGGATGAGCATTGGCCCCCGTGCGGGGCCGCGAGTGGGTGGAGAAAGGATCTTCCATGATTCGAGCATTTGTCTTTATCGAGGCCGAACCCTCGCGCGTGCCGGAGTTGATCGGCGAGTTGAGCGGCATGAAGCTCGCCAGCTCCGTGATCCGCGAAGTATACGGGACGACCGGCCGGTGGGACCTCGTCGCGCTGGTCGAGAGCCCGGACCTGGGGTCGCTTGGCGACTGAGTGACGACCGGCATCGGGAACGCCGTGGGCGTTCGACGCACGGAAACGTCACTGATCGTGTGGACGGGGACGGAGCAAGCAGCCGCTGCTGCGGTGGCGCAGGCGCAAAGG
>JALOOB010000164.1 GCA_025454635.1 Anaerolineae bacterium | reverse complement strand
AGGCCCATCTGCCAGGCCTGCTCTTTGGTCAGCTTCTGGTCCTTGAGCTCCGCCTGCTTCGCCTCCGCGATCTGCTTGAGTTCTTCCTGGCGCTCCTTCGTCGCAGCCAGCACCTCGGTGCGCAGCGCCGCAATGAAGGGCGTCTGCCACTTGCCTTCCTGCAGCACGCCTGCGGCCGCGCTTGCCTCTTTCATCAGGCCCGACGGCCCGGACATATCCGCCACGACAATCATGCCCGTCACCGCGCCGATGCCTTCGAGCACGTTGTACCAGTCTTCCGACGTGAATTCCTTCGGGTCCATAGCAATACGCCCCTTTCATCTCGCAGCTTTGGCGCCTGCAGTGGGCAGGCCCCCGCATTGTAACGGCTGCCCGGCGCGCTGACAATAGCCTGCCGGCTAGTTCTATATGAATCGCAGATTGAACACGCCTAAGCGCACAGAGGACGCAGAGATCGCAGAGCGGTCTCTGCGTCCTCTGTGGCTGGCCCCGTCATCCTTCCAGCGGGAGCGGCTCGACCGGCGGCGCGGGCGGCAGCGTCAGCCGCCGGTACGCCAGCGTCCACGTCGCGGAGGTGAACGCCATAATGATGCCGTTGAGAATCGCGCCGAGCACCGTCGCGAGCAGCCCCAGCCCGCACACCGCAAAGAGCGCAACGCCCTCCGGGAAGTCGCCCCCGCCGATGCCAGTGAGCGCGATCAGCGGTAGCAGGATGGGCAGGGTAATGGCCGCGATAATTGCGCCGATCACCAGGCTTAGCAGCAGGAAGATCAGCCAGAGCACGATGGTGGGGCCCAGGTTCGCCCTGAGCACCTGCCAACCCCGCTTGAACGCGTCGATCCAGCCGAGCCCCTCCAATATCGCGGCGCGGTCCGCGTAAAGCTGGATCAGGCTCAGGACGAAGCCCACGATGAAGACGAGGCAGAAGCCCGGGCACAAGCACGCAAAGAGCAGGCCGATCACAGGCCCAACGGAGTTGTCACCCTGGCTCGAAAGGAACGCGGTCCCCCCGGCGAGCGCGAAGATGCCGAGCAGCAGAACCGCCACGAGCAGGATGATGGGCAGCGCGGTCAGCACCGTGATGCCGACCAGCGTCCAGAAGCGCGTCGCGCCGACGGCCCAGGCGCGGGCGAAGGAGGTCGACCCCTCGTCCTCTGCCTGCGCCACGCCCGCGACCAGCCCGCCGCGCGCGATGATCGAGATAATGAGCAGGGCGAGGCCGACCAGGAGCGCAAGGCAGGTCAGCGCGACCAGCGCGCCACCGAGCACGGGCCAGTTGATGTCAGGGATGCGACCGCTCTGGAAGTCCTCCGCGCCGAACTGGAACGTCGTGTTGAGCCCGCTCGTGCCCTGCCCGAGCGCGGCGAGGAACCCGAGCACCCAGAGGGTCTTCCAGCGCCAGGTGATCTCCCAGGCGCGGCCGAGGATTCTGCCGTAGTCCATATAATGCCTCCGTGGGTGAGAGAGGACGGGTCAGAAGGGACCCGCGCCCATTATACAACCAAATCGGCGGGCAAACGCGCTCACGTTTTGCCCATGAACCACGCCAGCGCGGCCGCCAGCGCGAACGCCACCGCCAGCGCGCCCGTTACGATCGTCCACGTCCAAAGCGCCGCGGTTCCGCCGCCCGAGTCGATCCGCGCGTCCAGCGGGTCGCGCGGCTGGTAGAGCACCGTCACGAGGTCGCCCACGCGGTAGGCCGGCGGCCAGCTTCCCTCGCCCAACTGGACGCGCTGCCGCTGCCCGTTCGGCAGGTCGAACGCGACCACCGGGTAGTAGAAGACGCTGCCCTCGCTGTTCGCCCGCTCGGTCATCTCGATCACCTGCCCGACGGCGCTCTGCTCCGCGGCCAGCCGGCGCCCCGTGCCGACCCCGGTGAGCAGCGCGATCGCGAGCATCAGCGCGGAGATGCCCGCGAAGAGAAAGAAGAGGGCGCGCGTCATCGTCCGCCCACTGCGCTCCATCTCCGCCCGTTGCGCCTCGAACTCCGCATCGAGCCGCGCCCACTCCTGTTCGAACTCGTCGTCTTCCCCTCGTCTCCGCTTGCCCCGTTTCCGCGACACGCTCTGACTCCCTTACCCCGCGCTCCTGCTGCGCCGCGTCATTGACGCATTCGCGCTCACATTCTATAATGCCTCATCCGCGGCTATCATACCGCAATCGCTCATTAGAAGGCCAACCCATGCCGGCAACTGACACCGTTAGCCCCAGAAACTTCATTCACGACATCGTCGACGAACACAACCGAACCGGCCGCTTCGGCGGTCGCGTCCGCACGCGCTTCCCGCCCGAGCCGAGCGGCTACCTCCACATCATCCATGCGAAGGTCGCCGCCATCGACTTCGGCCTCGCGCGCGACTACGGCGGCCAGTGCAATCTGCGCTTCGACGACACCAACCCTATTCGTGAGGAAGCCGAGTTCGTCGATGGCATCATGGAGACGATCCATTGGCTCGGGTGGGACTGGGAGGACCGGCTCTTCTTTGCGTCCGATTACTTCCAGCAGTTGTACGAGTGGGCGCAGTTGCTGATCCGCAAGGGCAAGGCGTACGTCTGCGACCTCACCCCTGAGCAGGTGCGCGAGTACCGCGGCGACCTCACGACGCCGGGTACAAACAGCCCGTGGCGCGAGCGCTCGGTCGAGGAAAACCTGGACCTGTTCGAGCGGATGAAGCAGGGCGAATTCCCCGATGGCTCCCGCACCCTGCGCGCGAAGATCGACATGGCGCATCCGAACTTCAACATGCGCGACCCGGTCATGTACCGCATCCTCCACGCCGAGCACCACCGGACGGGCGACGCATGGTGCATCTACCCGATGTACGACTGGGCGCACGGTCAGTCGGACTCCATCGAGGGCGTCACGCACTCCCTCTGCGACGTCGGCTACGAGGATCACCGGCCGCTCTACGAGTGGTTCTGCAACGAGCTCGGCATCTACTGCCCGCAGCAGGTCGAGTTCGGCCGCTTCTCCATGACCTACACCGTCATCGGCAAGCGCATCCTCAAGCGTTTCGTCAACGAGGGGCTGGTGCGCGGGTGGGACGACCCGCGCATGCCGACCATCGTCGGACTGCGCCGCCGCGGCTACACCGCGGAGGCGATCAACGACCTCTGCAATCGGACCGGCGTCTCCAAGACGAACACAGTCATCGAGATTCAGCTGCTGGAGCACTGCATCCGCGAGGACCTGAACCAGCGCGCGATGCGGGCCATGGCCGTGCTGCACCCCCTCAAGGTCGTCGTCGAGAACTGGCCTGCGGACGCGAGCGGCCAGCCCGTTACCGAGTGGGTCGAGGCGGTGAACAACCCCGAAGACGAGTCGATGGGCACGCGCAAGATTCCGTTCTCCGGCGAGTTGTACGTCGAGCAGGACGACTATCGCGAGGACCCGCCGAAGGGCTGGTTCCGGCTCGCGCCCGGCCGCGAGGTCCGGCTGAAGCACGGTTACTACATCAAGTGCAACGAGGCAATCAAAGACGCCGCGGGCAATGTGGTCGAGCTGCGCTGCTCCTACGACCCCGAGTCCGGCGGAGGGACCACGCCCGACGGGCGCATCGTCAAGGGCACGCTGCACTGGGTGTCGGCCGCCCACGCCGTCGATGCGGAGGTGCGGCTGTACGACTACCTCTTCACCAAGGCCGACCCCTACGACGCGCCGGACGGCGATTTCATGGCGAACTTCAACCATAATTCGGAGACGGTCCTGACCGGCTGCAAAGTCGAGCCGATGCTCGGCGAGTGCCGCCCCGGCGATCGCTTCCAGTTCCTGCGCCAGGGCTATTTCTGCGCCGACCCCGACTCCACCCCCGGCCGCCCCGTCTTCAACCGGACGGTGAGCCTGAAGGATAGCTGGGGCAAGGCCGAGAAGAAGAAGTAAATCCAAAGCGAACGACGCAGCCGCTTGCGCGGATTAGCGGGACGAATCTGGTCAATCCGCGACGAAGTCGGCGTTATCTGCGTGCGATTCTTCACCCACCAAGGAAGGCAATATGAAGGGCAACGAACAGG
The DNA here is from genome assembly GCA_025454635.1 of Anaerolineae bacterium. Taxonomy (GTDB): domain Bacteria; phylum Chloroflexota; class Anaerolineae; order CG2-30-64-16; family CG2-30-64-16; genus JALOOB01. The sequence goes on along the minus strand of JALOOB010000164.1, from coordinate 3,675 downwards.
TTCTCGCCACACTGAATGAACTCCTTGCCGACGAATTGACGGCGATCAACCAGTACATGGTGCACTCCGAGATGTGCGCCGATTGGGGCTACGGCGAGTTGCACGAGGCCATCGAGAAGCGCGCCGTCACCGAGATGCGCCACGCTGAGAAGCTGATCGGCCGCATCATCTTCCTCGAAGGCGTCCCCGTCGTCAGCAACCTGAACCCGCTCCACATCGGTCCCAACGTGGTCGAGCAGTTCAAGCGCGACCACGACGCCGAGGCCGGCGCGGTCGTCATGTACAACAAGGGCATCCGCCTGTGCGTCGAGGTCGGTGACAACGGCACGCGCGCCATGCTCGAAGCCATCCTCCACGACGAAGAAGACCACGCCGACTGGCTTGAAACCCAGTTGACGCAGATCGAGCAGATGGGCATTTCCGCCTATCTCGTCGAGCAGGTCGGCTGATCGCGCGAAGGCCGGCAAGGGTCAACCTGCCGGCCTTCTTCCTCCCCTTCGCGCAGCCTCGGAGCGCCTTATCCGCCCGGCTCTGCCACCCACTCCGCCGGGTCGACATAACCGCCCGTCTCGCTCGGGAACTCGCCTGGGCGTTGCGGATGCGTGTAGCCACGGCCCGCCACCAGCCCGTTGCAGTCCGGCGCGTTCTTGTATATCTCGCGCGCATTGAGGAACCGCCGCAGCTCGAAGTGCAGGTGCGAGTCGTCGCCCGACGGGTGCAGCTCCGGGAAACGCCCCGTGTACGCCATCTTCAGCACCGCGCCGAGCTTGTCCCCTCGTTCGACCGCCTGCCCCTCGCGCACCTGGAGCGAGTTGTCGTCCAGGTGCGCGTACACCGAGAACATCTTGCCCCCCTCCGCCTCGTGCTCCAGGATGACCACCAGCCCCGGATAGTTCAGGTCAGGGTTAGCGTATGCCACGGTCCCATCTGCCACCGCGCTCACCTCCGCGCCCGCGGTCGACTTGCCGTCCGCCCGGTACAGGTCCTGCCCCGCGTGCCACAGCTTCTCCCATGCCACGCCAAAACAGGTGTTGCCCTTCAGGTCCGGGTTCTGGACGTCGTAGCTCGTGTCCTCGACCAGCCGCCCCCCGTCCCTCAGTACCCGCGGCGCGTACTCGACGCCGTCGTTTGCGCCCAGTGGCGGCCCGAATTGAGGGCTCTGGGCGGCCGCGGCTGATTGGACGCAGATGACGGAGATCACTGCGCAGATCAACACGATCGACCCTGGGAATCTACGAAGCATCTGCGTCATCTGCGTTCTATTCATCGTCTTCATGGCGCAACCTTGAGCGTCGCCAGTATCTGATAAAACAACTCCAGCGCGCGCGGATCGAGGCCCGTCGTCGTCATATCATGCACCGGCGCAATGATATAGACATAATCCCCGATGGGCAGCACGAGCGAGAAGTCGCCGCCCGAGCCGATCTGCGCGGCAGTCAGCCCCGCGACGGTCTCGCTCGGCAGCCGCTCCAGTAAGTCCGCCGGCGCTTCGCCCATCAGATAGTCCTCGTACAGCCGCGCCACCACTTCTTCCAGCCCGCGTCCCTCCGCGTTCGGCTCCACCCGAATGAGCATCCCCTGGTAGCCGTCGACGCCGGGCACGCGGAACTGCAGGCGCGTGGTATGCGCGCCCGCGGGGCTGACGCCCGAGGAAATCACTGTGTCGCTGGGGTAGCTGAGGGTGTAGCCGAGGACCGGCTCCGCGAAGGTGTTCCACGAGGCAACGACCTCCGGCGCAGCCGTCGCGATGGCCGGCGCGGCCGTGGCGATCGCGTCCGGCCGCGGCTCAGGCGCCGCGCAGCCGGCCATTAACGCGGCCAGCAGCAGCAAAACGCCGCGTGCGCTCCGCCCGTTTCTCCTCAACACAACGCTCTCCTCCCACTCAGTCCTGCGCATAAGCATACGCCGAGCAGGGGAGAGCGTCTGTCAGGTCACAAACATTCTTGCAAGAATGGACCCGCACGCACTCGCGTTATGCGCGAGACCGGTCCTCGATCTCCCACGTGTGATCGACGACGTGATACGCGACCCGCCGGACAAAGTACCGCGCCGGCCAGCGCGCGCCGCCGCGCGGTCCCGGCGGGGGGGTGCCCAGCGCCGCGACCTGCTCCAGCGCATCCAGGATCTCCTGCCGGTGCGCCGCCAGCGCGGCCGCATCGCCCGGCGCGATCGCTTGCAGCTTCAGCCCGATCCGTCCGCCGTAGCCGGCTTCCGACTCGAAGACATGGCCCTGAATCGCCTGGAGTTCTCTTCCGCCGCCGCGGGGACCTTTCGCCAATTCTTTGCCCACAGCCCGTTCCACCGCGCGATCGAACGCCTCCCAGCAGGCCCGCAACACCGTCGCCGCGCGCTCGACTTCCGCTTGATCCATCGGCTTCTCTTCGCCGGGAGCCACAAGGGACGGCACGCTATAATCCGTTCCCGCGTTGCCCTCCAGACGGTGCCTGACCACCAGATCGCCCGGCTCACGGGGCGCATCGAATCGAAGCATCGCCGGTCGGACGATCTCCGCATACCGCGGGGCAGCTTCCAGCAGCGCCGCGAGCGCGTCCGCCTCGGTCCGCCCGCTCCGGCACCACCCCGGCCAGTCCATCCCCGTCGCAATCGCCCGCTTCTTGCCCACTTCGACGTAAACCGCAACCTCGCCCATCATCCGCCTCCAAAACAAACTCCCGCGCCGCCGGCAAGGGGCGCGGGAGTCATTCTAACACGGGCGGGTTCGACGTCGCGCTACGGCACAGTCACCTTCCCGCCGCTGATGCTGCCGAACTGGTTCGCCAGGTAGTAAGGCGAGGCGATGCCCGCGCGCCACGCATCCTGCGCTGCCGCCGACGTCTCGATGCGCCAGTCCACTCCGTCGAACGGCCAGTTGAAGTACACCGCCGCCCGAATCTGCGGGTAGCGCTGCGGCAACTGCGTCGAGAGCGCGTCCGTGAACCACGTCGCCTTGGACTGGCCCGCAGGCGCTCCCTGCTCCACCGAGCCAAACTCGCCGATCATCATGGGCTTGGACGGCGCAAACTTCAGGATTTCATTGTACGAGTAGCTGTACACCTGGTCGAAGCTCTGCCAGCCGGAAGAGCGCGCGCTGCCCCAGTTGTAGCCGTCCAGGCAGGTCCAGTCCACGTACGCGTCGCCCGGATAGAGCGAGGCGAACGATGGGTTGGTCGTGCTCGGATAGTCGATGTTCGGGCACCAGACGAACGAGGCGTTGCCCGCGCCCACCGAGTTGAAGATGTCGACGATGCGCCGCCATGCCTGGACGAACTCCCCGCGCTGGTTGCCGTTCTGCGTCTCCTGCCACGGGTAGCCCCACGAGCCGTTCATCTCGTGCATGATGCGCAGGAAGAAGGGGTGGCCCCACGTCTTCGCGTCGGTGGCAAACTGGCGGATGTACGCGTCGTGGTCCCCGCGGATGATGTCGCCCAGCTGCCACCGCGAATTGTCGCCGCCCTCCGGCGTCCACGAGATCATGGGGATGGAGCCGTGCCCGCGCGCATTGTTTATCGTGCCGTTCGACCAGGCGCGGTAACCGCCTGAGCCATTATCCCAGAAGTGGCCCCAGTTGATGATCGAAACGGCCTTGCCCGTGACGTCGCGCTCCCAGGCCGAGAGCTTGTTCAGGTCCCACGGCGCCCCCTGCATGTTGACGCCCCAGTAGATCGCGCCGCTGAC
>JALOOB010000163.1 GCA_025454635.1 Anaerolineae bacterium | reverse complement strand
GCCGAATTCCGGCTCGTGCTCGGGGAGATCGCGCAGAAGACGGCGGAGGCGGCGAAGGAAGGCGGCTTCTTCGGGATGGGCGGGAAGCCGATCTCGCAGGGCGAGCAGGCTGCGCTGGACGCGATTAAGGCGACGCTCGCCTGAGAAACGAGCGGCAACGCCGTCAGAGGCGCGTTTCCGGCGGAGAAGCGGCGCTTTCGCTCCCACTTTGTAAGCCAAAGCGCAGCACGCACGAGTCGTTCTGTTCATCTTAGAGAGCAGCGCAATTGCGGGCGCCGCAAACCACGGAAGGAGATGAACGGATGGATTTCGAAGCGTATTGTGTTAAGTGCCGGGAGAAGCGGGACGTCAAGGGCGGCGAAGTGAAGGACACGCCGAATGGCCGCAAGATGGCCCAGGGGAAATGCCCGGTCTGCGGGACCACGGTGACGCGGTTCCTGGCGGCTGAGGGCGCGGGCGAGAAGGGCAAGAAGAAGTAACCACGCCGGCCGGCATCATCGCTGACATCGAAGTTACGCGACAGGCGGGACGATCAAGGGATCGCCCCGCCTGTGTTTTTGTCCGACCTTCTCGGGTCAGCGCAGCGCGGCCTTCGGCTCAGCCTTCACCTGCGGGGGTCGCTTGCCCCAGGGCTTTGGCAGGAACATCCCCGTCCGAGCGCGATACTCGACGTACTCCGAGCCAAACTGCGCGACCATGTCGGCCTCCTCGCGCCGCGCAAGGCGGACGTACAACCAGACGAGGACCGGCCACATGATGAGCAGCGGCAGGGTCGCCCACTCGAACAGCATCCCCAGGGTGAGCAGCAGGAAGCCGGTGTATTGCGGGTGGCGGATGAAGCGGTAGATGCCCTGCGTGACCATGCGCGCCTCGGTGCGATCTTTGCTCCAGTAGTACTTGTAGATGTCGCGCCAGCCCCAAATAACCAGGATCGCGCCGAGCAGGTAGCAGATGTAGGCGCCGATCATGCCGCCGTCACCGATGAACGACGAGAGCGTGTGGCCCCAGAGGATGCCTTCGGGCAGCTGGCGGCCGAGGACAGCGGTCAGGACATACATGGTCAGGGGCACGCCGAACATCTCGAGCGCGAGCGCGATGATGAAGGCGAGGTAGACGCTGGCCGGCTTGCGCTGGCTCTTCTGATAGAACGGGATGAAGGCGAGGAAGATCGCAAAGAACACGATCCACAGGGCGACGGCCCACCAGTTTCCGAAATGGCTCCAGATGTTTTCTTCCACGACAGGGCTCCTTTGGATTTGCCACAGAGATCACAGAGAACTTAGAGGCTCTGTGACCTCAGTGGCGTCTGTGCTGATATCTGCCCTGTTCTACGGCCCCCGTTTCCTTAAGGTTGCGCGCGGAAGTACAAACAATCTGGTATTTATGCCACTTCGGCGGCGCGCGCGTGCCGGAACTGCGTCTCGTAGAGGTTGGCGTACAGCCCGCCCTGGGCCAGGAGCTCGCCGTGGGCGCCGCGCTCGACCAGCCGGCCCTTCTCCAGCACGAGGATCATGTCGGCCGCGAGGATCGTGCTGAGGCGGTGCGCAATCACAAGGCTGGTCCGCCCCTGCATGATGCGTTCGAGCGCCTCCTGGATCAACGCCTCGGACTGGCTGTCGAGCGAAGAGGTAGCCTCGTCGAGCACGAGGATGCGCGGGTCCTTGAGGATGACGCGCGCGATGGCGATGCGCTGCTTCTCGCCGCCGGAAAGCCGGTAGCCGCGGTTGCCGACCACTGTGTCGTAGCCTTCGGGTAGGCCCGCGATGAAGTCGTGGATGTTGGCCGCGCGGCAGGCCGCGACCATCTCGGCGTCGGTCGCGCCGTCGCGCGCATAGAGCAGGTTGGCGCGGATGGTGTCGTTGAACAGGTACGTCTCCTGCGTCACCATGCCGATCTGGGAGGCGAGCGTTTCGAGCGTGTAGTCGCGCAAGTCGACCCCGTCCATAGAGACGCCACCCTGCACCGGATCGTAGAGGCGGGGCAGCAGGTAGGTGATCGTGGTCTTGCCCGCGCCGCTCGGCCCGACGAGCGCGACGAGCTGCCCCGGCTTCGCCTCGAACGAAACGTCGCGCAGCGCCCAGCGCCGCTCCTGCAGCTCGCCGGTGTCGTCTCGTTCAACCAAAAGCGGCCCTTCCGGGTCGCCGTTCTGGCTACCGGCGGGCGCCGTCGTCTCGCGCGCGCCGCGGCTGAGCTTGCCACCTTCCTGCGAGAGGGGCACGTTTCCGCCCCGGCCGCCCCAACTGAAGCGCGACACCTCGGCCAAGCCGACGGCGGCAGCGCCGGGCACGTTCTCGCCCGGCTCGTAGCTGAACGAGACGTTGTCGAAGCGGACGTGCCCGGCCACCTGGCCCGCGGCCATTGCGTCGGCCTTCTCCTGGATTTCCTGGGGCAGGTCAAGCACTTCGAAGACGCGCTCGAACGAGACGAGCGATGTGGAGATGTCCATGCGCGCGTTGGTGAGCGCGGAGAGCGGGCCGTACATCATGCCGAGATACGCGGTGAAGGCGACCACCGTGCCGATGGTGAGCGAGCCCTGGATGACCGACAGGCCGCCGACAAAATAGACGACGACGGTGCCCACCGCGCTGATGAGGCTGACGGTCAGGAAGAACCAGCGCATGTACATGGCGTTCTTCACGCCGGCCCAGCGCACCCGCTGCGCGCGGGTGCGGAACCGCTCGATCTCCATGCCGGTGCGCCCGAAGAGCTTGACGAGCAGCGCGCCGGAAACATTGAGCGTCTCGTTCATCATCGCGTTCATTTCGGAGTTGAGCGTCATCTGCTCGCGCACGACCGCGCGCACGCGCTTGCCGAGCAGGCGGGCGGGGATGAGGAACAGGGGCAGCACCACCGCGGCGAGCAACGTCAGGCGCCAATCGATCCGCAGCATGATGATGAGCGCGGAAACGAGCGTGACGACCTGCGAGAAGAGATCGACGAAGGTCGAGGAGACGGCGCGCTGCGCGCCCTGCACGTCGTTGTTGAGGCGCGACATAAGCTCGCCGGTGCGGGTGTTGGTGAAGAAGCGGAGCGACATGTTCTGCAGATGCGCGAAGAGCGCGGTGCGCAGGTCGCTGATGATGCCCTCGCCCACGGTGGAGCCGAAGTAACGCTGCGCGAGGCCGAGCAGGCCGGTGGCCAGCGGGATGGCGAGCATCCCCAGCGAGATCAGCGCGAGCCGGCGCACGTCCTTCTGGGGCAGCGCGTTGTCGATGAGGTCGCGCGTCAGGAGCGGGGGGATCAGGCTGAGCAGGGTGGTCGCGATGACCAGCACCAGCATCGCAATGATCTTCCACCGGTAAGGATGGGCGTAGCGGAGCGCGCGGCGCAGCATGGGCATGCTGATCGCCGGCTTGTCGGATTGTTCGTCATAGCGGATAAAGGCCCACCAGCCGCCGTCATGCATGAGACATCCTCCCTCAATTCGCTAATCGAGAGAGGATGATACTCCTGCAGCGCGTGACGGTCAATGAGGCGGACTACGAAAGAAATCGGTGGGTCGGTTCCGGGGGGACTAAACTCCTGTGGGCATGAAGTGGCGGAGAGATTCGACAGAGGTATTGACGCGCTCTGCGGGAAGTGCTATACCTGACTTATCGACGCGCGCAACCAGTTACGGCTTTGCCAAGCGGGCGCGCTCCCTCTGCGCATGCGGCGTCGAACAGGCGTGGCGTGATCGGTAACGCTGTTTTTTGCTGAGTCGCGTACAATCGCCGAGACGGGTCGACGTGGACTACCCCATCGCGCGTTTCATTGACCTCCACCCGCTCCCTCCCCGACCGTCTGGCCCAAGCTGATCTATTCTCTTCTCGGGCAGGCTTGCCGCCGTTCCGGGCTGTGAGCAATGATGGCTATGTCTGGAGGGTCAGAGATGGAACGCGCCTTGAAGAAGATCGGACACTGGCAGCTCCTGGCGGTCCTGCTGGTGGCGCTGGCACTGTGCGCGGGCATGAGCGGTGTTCAGGCGGCGGGTCAACCCGCGCCTGCGGCGCTCTCGAATGCGAACTTTCTCTTCCAATCACCCCCGCCGATACCCCCTGAGAACGACAACCTGCTTGCGGCGAAGGTGATCGGCGGGCTGCCGTACAGCGATGAAGTCAACACTGTCGCAGCAACCGGTGAGCCCGGCGAGCCGGGGGGCTGCTACGGCAGCTATTATCCCTCGCGATCCGTCTGGTACGTCTTCAGCCCGTCCGAACGCGTGCTGGTGCGCGCCAACATGGACGGCAGCAGCTTCGGGGACACGGTGTTCACGATCTACCAGGCCACGGATCCGATCGACGGATTCGAGGATTTGTGGGGCTCTGTGACGTGTGTCGCCTACGGCGGCACTGCGCAATTCTGGGCTGAACCGGGTGTGAGCTACTACTTCCAGGCGATGGATGCCGGAGGCGGCGGCGGGAGCCTGCGCTTCAACCTGGACCAGTACCCTGCGCCGGTGAATGATCAATTCGACGACGCTACGACCATCAACGCGCTGCCGTACGACAGCGGCCAGGTGGATACCACCGCTGCCACCATGGAGGCTGGAGAGCCGAAACCTTCATGCGCTCAGGGATACGACATACGCCAGACCATCTGGTATGCCTTCACGCCGTCTACGACTCAGCTTCTTACGTCGTATGTCGACGGCTGCGGCCCCTTCCAAGCCGTCTATGCGGGTACGTCGCTTTCGGATCTAACAGAGGTGGCGTGCCGGGCCTGGAGCGGGAACATGAGCTTTGCCGCAGAGGCAGGCGCCACCTACTTCTTCCAGCGCGGCGAGTTGTACTCCTGCGACAGTTACACCTATGCAAGGTTCTCGCTGGACGTTGCGCCGCCTCCGTACGTCGACTTCTACTACTCGCCCTGGGATCCATCCATCTACGACACGGTATGGTTCAACAGCTCCTGTTGGGATCCGGCCGGAATTGGGATCGAGAAGCAAAAGTGGGATCTCGGCGACGGGACGGCAGCTGAAGAGTGCTGCCCGAGCCACCGGTACGCGTCGGACGCGGACTACACTGCGACGCTTACCTGCTCAACACCCGACGGTCGTTCCGCGACGAGCGCCAAGGTGATCCCGGTGAGCACGCACGATGTGGCCATCGCAAAGCTGACCGTGCCCCAATCGGCCAAGGCCGGCCAGACGCGGCAAATCAGCGTCGAGGTCAAGAATACACGCTACGAGGAGCCCGTCCGGGTGGAGCTCTATCGGAGCACCCCATGGGGATTTGAGCAGACCGGCAGCCTGACACAGGTCGTGCCGGTGCGTGGGGGCAACCGCACCACGACGTTTGCCTTCAGCTATACGTTCACATCGGCAGATGCAGCGATAGGCAAGGTGACGTTCAGAGCGGTCGCCAACCTGCAGGAGCACCGCGATGCGCTACCGGCAGACAACGAAGCGATCTCGTCGCCCACGAAGGTCAGCCGGTAGCGTGTGTGACGGTCGCTAGCGCGAGCGGCCCTGTCCCCGGTAAGGCTTGCCTTGCGACTTGGGCGGACGTTCGTCCACGCGGCCATCAGGCCGCGCCTTGCCGTAGGGCTTGCGGTAGGGGCCGGAGGGCCGGCTCGTCGGGCCCGGCTTGGGCGGATACGGCCGCCGCGCGGCGCCTTCGTCGCGCGGCGGCCGGGCAGGAGCCTCGGCCACGTCGCGCGCGTTTGCGACGCGCACGCTGACGGGCAGGTGGCGGATGGTGGCATCAACCATGCCGGTCAGCACCGCATCTCGGTACTCGGCGGGCACGTCCACGAACGTGAAGCGGTCGTAGATGTCGATCGCGCCGATGGCCTTGCCCGGCACGTCGGCCTCGTTGGCGATGGCGCCGACGATGTCACCCGCGCGGACGCCCTGCTCCCGGCCCGCGTCGATGACGAGGCGCACCATGCCAGGCTCCGCGGGCGCAAGGTCTTCCGCATCCGCCACCGCAAGCGTGAGGGGCTTGTCGCCGCGGGCGAGCCGGGCGGCTGCGGCGGCGACCTCGGCCACGTCGCGGCCGCTCTCCGTCGCGATCTCGCCCACCAGACTCAGGTACAGGTCGAGGTCGGGGTCGTCGAGGAAAGCCGTGATCTGATCCTTGAACAACGCCACGCGGCGCTGCGCGATGTCGGCCGCGGTTGGCAGCCGGCTCGACCGGATCTTCTGACCGGTGAAGCGCTCGATGTCGCGCAGCAGGCGCTGCTCGCGCGGGGTGACAAACAGAACTGCCCGCCCCGCCCGGCCCGCGCGCGCGGTCCGCCCGATGCGGTGGACGTACCACTCCGGGTCGTAGGGCATGTGGTAGTTGACCACGAGGCTGATGCGCTCGACGTCCAGACCGCGCGCGGCCACGTCGGTTGCGGTCACGAGGTCAAGCTGGCCGGTGCGGAGGCGCCGGATGACGTTCTCGCGCTGGGCCTGGTTCAGGTCACCGTGGAGCGCCTCGGCCGCGTAGCCGCGCGCGTTCAGCCGCTCCGCAAGCTCGGCCGCGGCGGTCTTGGTGCGCGTGAAGACGAGCACGCCCTCGCCCGGCGCGGCCTCCAGCTCGAGGATCTGCGCGAGCGCGTCCAGCTTGGCGATCTCCGGCACGAGGACGTACTGCTGCTCGACAGTGGGCACGGTGAGCGTCCGCTGGATCGTCTGGACACTCGCGGGGTCTTGCAGGAAACGGTCCGCGATGCGGCGGATTTCCTCCGGCATGGTCGCGGAGAAGAGCGCCTTTTGCGCGCCCTCCGGCGCCTGGCCGAGAATCCACTCGATGTCCTCGATGAAGCCCATGCGGAGCATCTCGTCGCCCTCGTCAAGCACGATGGTCTTGAGGTGGCTGAACTCCAGCGTGCCGCGGCGGAGGTGATCCATCACGCGGCCGGGCGTGCCGACGATGATCTGCATGCCCGTGCGCAGGCGGACAAGCTGCTGCTGGATGGCCTGCCCGCCGTAGACGGGGAGGACTTTCACGCGGCCGATGTGCCGAGCGTAGTTGTGGAACGCCTCCGCAACCTGCAGCGCAAGCTCGCGCGTCGGCGTGAGGACGAGCGCCTGCACCGCGTTGAGGCTGACGTCGAGGTTCTGCAGGATGGGCAGCGCGAATGCGGCTGTTTTGCCGGTGCCGGTCTGCGCCTGGCCGACCACGTCGCGGCCGGCGAGCAGCAGCGGGATGGTCTGCCGCTGGATGGGGGTGGGCGCCTCGTAGCCGAGTTCGCTGAGGCCGCGCTGGATCGGTTCGGATAGTCCGAGGGTGTCAAACCCCTCGGCGACGATTTCTTCTGTCGCCATATTGGCACTCCTTCTTTGCGCGAGACATGGTGACAGGTTACGCCGCGCGGGTCAGTGAGCTAGACGACTACGGGCACGAGATGGCTATTCGAGAACCCTGTCGAAGGCCGCGCGCAGCTCGTCGGGCTCGACCGGGCCGTCCCAGAACGCGACGATCTCCCCGCTGCGGTCGAGGAGGTAGAACTCCGGCGTGGTGTTGAAGCCGAACTGCGCCAGCAAGGGTCCGTTCTGCTCGTCGAGGATGTTGACCCGCACGACGTCGATCTTACCAGCGGCGGGCGCGGCTTCAGGCACCATCGCCGGTGTGGGTGTGGGGGCAGGCGCGGACGCGCGCGGAGCGGCGCACCCGCCGAGCGCGAGCGCCAGGATGAGAAACAACGCCAGCCGTCCCATGCGCGCCTCCCCGAAGTCTCCGCAGCAAAAGTCACATTCGCGGCAAGTCTATCATTTGCAGAGATGAGTTGCGAATTCCGCAAGTGACGGGTACACTACTTGCGTCCAGCCCAGCGTGATCCACCCGACCCCCAAGGGGCAGCCATGTCGCTGGAGCCCGCACCCGACCCGTTCCCGTCGAA
>JALOOB010000488.1 GCA_025454635.1 Anaerolineae bacterium | reverse complement strand
AACCTGTCCGGTCTCCACGTCGTAGCCGTAACCGCGGGGCGCGGCATCGATGCCGGCCATTGCTTGCGCGAGGTTGCCGCCCGCGTTCTGGATGATCGCGCGTGCCGGGGCCTCCACCGCAGCCGCAAGGATGCGGTACGCGGCCTTCTCGTCGGAGGACGCGGCGTGCGCCGCGCACTGGCGCAAGGCGGGGCGACACGCCAGCAGCGCGCTTCCGCCGCCGGGCAGCGCGCCCTCGACCAGGGCCGCGCGCAAGGATTCCGCGGTGCGCTCGGCCAGGACTTTGCGCGTCTCCATGGCGGATTCAGTCGCCGCGCCGATCCAGAGCGTTGCCGAACCGCCGAGCAGCTTGCCGACGCGGCGGCGCAGCGCGGCCCGTGCCTCGCCATCGGCGCGCGCGTACATTCCGCGCAACTCAGCCAGCCACGCCGAGATAGTCCTTGTCGGTCCAGATGCGGCGGGCCTTGCCGAGGTCCTCGACGCGCGCGGAGGTGATCTTGTCGCCCGCGTCCGCGTGGAGGGCGCGCGCGCCGGTCAGCACCGCGAGGTCCTGCAAGTCGTCGCGCGCGGTGTCTGCCGAGGCTGTCATGCGCCCGGCGGCGACGGTCAGCTTGCCTGCGTTGAGCATGAGCATGCCCATGGGCTCGGCTGCGATGTGCTTGGCGACGATGAAGAGGGTCTTGATGCCGGCTTCGGCGCAGCGGCCCAGGAACTCCGCCAGATCGCGTGTGTCGTAGACTTCGAGGTCGCTCACCAACACGGCCGCGTCCTCGAGCTCGGCGCGCATCTTCGCCAGGTCGGTGCCAAGCTCGCGGTTCAGCAGGCGGCCTTCCCAGTACATCCCTTCGACGTATTCGCGCTCCAGGTCACGGCCGCGGCCTTTGCGGATGTCCAGCCCGCCGTACTCTCCGACGATGTCGAAGATTTCGCCCATCACCTTCGCCAGCTCGGCGTCGAAGCACACGGCCATCGCGAGCCGCGTCAGCATCTCCTTGCCTTCGACCTTGACCGCCAGCCCGTCGAGCTCAGCCAGGGCGACGCGCTCGGCGGCCTGAAGGTGATGCCGCAGGGCCATCGCGTTGCCTCCCGCAGCCACGTAGGTCAGGCCGGCGTCGAAGATGGCCTGGAAGAGGACTGCGGCGGTCACTGAGCCGTCGCCGACGCGCTCTTCCATGCGCCACATCAGGTGGCGCGCGAGCATGGCGCCCATGTCCTCGTTGCGGTCGGGCAAGGCGAGCACGCGGCGGCCAATCGTCGCGCCCTCGTCGAGCAACTCGGGGCCGCCGCTCGTCGCGCGCTCGATGGCTGTGTAACGGGGGAGCGGCCCGAGGGTCGCGCGCACGGCGGCGATCATCTGGCTGGACCCGCGTTGGAGGGCTCGGCCCGCTGCGGGCTGGAAAACGACCCCGCGGGGCGGGCTACCTGCACTTCGTCTGATCGGCATGACCTGTCTCTGATCGGGGTTGGGGTAGGGGCGCCACGAGTAAGCCGTGGCGCAGGGCGGCGGTTCGCGCGCTACACGCTCGGCGGCTCGCCATCCGGCGCGCCATTATAGCTTGTGGGAACAAAAGGGACAAAGTAACGGCTTTGCTGATTAAGGTCATTGTTACGCATACCTTGCGCGTGTATCATCGCAGACGCAACAGCAGGCAGACCGGCCGGGCGCCGGCATACTGCCGAGTCACTCTCGCCGAGTTTGTCCTAGGGAGGAACCGTGAGCCAACTCGAATCCATTTACCAAGCCGTGCTCGACGGCAATGCGGCAGGCGCGCAGGCCGGCGTTAAGGCTGCGATCGCCGAGGGCGTCGCCCCAGACGTCATTCTTAAGGAAGGCCTGATCGCCGCCATGGGCGAGGTTGGCCGCCTGTTCGAAGAGAACGAATACTTTGTCCCCGAGATGCTCGTCTCCGCGCGCGCGATGCAGTCGGGCCTTGCGTTGCTCAAGCCGCTGCTGGCGGACTCGGGCGCGGCGCCGGCCGGCAAGATCATTGTGGGGACGGTGAAGGGCGACCTGCACGACATCGGCAAGAACCTCGTCGCGATGATGCTCGAAGGCGCGGGGTTTGAGGTCGTGGACCTGGGCACGGACGTGACCCCCGAGAAGTTCGTCAAGGCCGTGACCGAGCACAAGCCCAACCTCATCGGCATGTCGGCCCTGCTGACGACGACCATGCCGTCGATGACCGGCACGATCAAGGCGCTGGAAGAGGCGGGACTCCGCGAGCAGGTCAAGGTGATGATCGGCGGCGCGCCCGTCACCGACGGCTTCGCAAAGCAGATCGGCGCGGATGGGTACAGCCCGGACGCAAGCTCGGCCGTTCGCCTGGCGAAGTCGCTGCTCGGCTAAACAGTCCGCATTTCGAAGTCAAACCTCCGAGGTTTGTGTCAGCGCAGGTGCGTGTCACCCGCGGTGATGCTCCGAACCTCGGAGGTTTTTGTTATTGGTGCGCCAAGACACATACTGCGTACTGTCCGCGTGGGATAATGGCATATCTTGTATTGAAGAAACGACCTGCCACAGAGGACACCGAGACCACAGAGCATCCTGAGCGAAGTCGAAGGACTCTGCGGCCTCTGTGTCCTCTGTGACAACAAAGCAAAGGGAAGCTCGGCAAATGGAGAAGAAGGATCGTAAACCCGATTCCGACGATGAGAAGGAGCGCCAGGAACAGATGGCGCGGCAGATGCGCTACGGCATCACCTATATTCTCGTCGGGCTGGTCGTCTTGTGGCTATTCCAGCAGTTCGTCCTCGGGCCGCTGACCGTGCGGGCGCTCGAGATACCGTATAGCGAGTTCCGGCAGAAACTGGCGGACGGCGACATCGTCCGCGTGGAGATCAGCCCGAGCCAGATTCGCGGCGAGATGAAGAACCCGGACTTCCCCGGCGATGTGGACGCGGCCATCGCTGCGGCGACCGTGGCGCCTGC
>JALOOB010000487.1 GCA_025454635.1 Anaerolineae bacterium | reverse complement strand
ATTCAGCCGCAGCGCGCCCCACCACGGGAAATGCGGGTTGCCGAACACGATGCCGGTGCCCGTTTCGGTGACGTCCTTGCCCAGGCCGTAACCGTTGGATCCGATCTGGTGCTCATGCAACACCTTCAGCGACTGCACGATGCTCGAGCGCTGCAGCGACGCCAACATCGGTACCGCCGCGTCGCCCGCCGATGTCCGCTTTGCAGTGGCCCCGCTGGCCGCCAATGCGGTAGGCGGCTGCGCGCTGCCGATGGCGTTGATGAAAGCCATCGAGCTGCCGGCCATGGCCGCCTGCATGTAGTGCAGGTAGGCGTCGGTCTCGGTCATCGGCTTGACCCAGGCCTTGTCCCTGCATTCCACCGGCAGGCCGGCCGTGCCGGCCTCACGCAGATAGCGGTTGTAGCCGGCCACGAAGCCCGCCGTGACGTCCTGCGCCTCGGTGCCAGACGCGGCCTTCACGCGTTCGGCCAGCGCGGACGTGAACAACAGGCGGTAGAAGAAGTCGGAGTCGACGTTGCTCCACTGGTCGCCCAACTGCCCGAGGTAGCCGCCGGCTTCGCCGAAGTGCTGGGCGCGTTCACCATGCAGCGTCACCAGCACTTCAGCAAAGGTGCACACGTTGTCCTTGGCGAAGGCATATCCGTAGCCGTAGCCGGCGCCCTTGAAGTTGTCTGCCTTGACATGCGGTACGCCGTACGACGTGTAGCGCACCGTGGCGGAATAGGCCTTCGGGTCTTCGTCGTCGGAACCGAAGCAACCGGCCAACGCCATGCTCAAGCCGGTCAAGGTCAGCCACGCAGCGCGGCGAAGTGGGGCATGCAGGGTCATGGTGAACATCCTGGTGGGCGGGTGGGGGGGCGGGTGGGCGCTGGGCATACCCACAGCTAGAAACGGCTCGCGAACGCCGGCCCGGGTCGAGAGACTCTAACGCGCCGGGCTTGCGGCGCCGCCTCGGGTAAGCCCGGTCGAGGCGGTCTCCGCGCGGCGGCGACGTAGGGCGCCAGATTAGTTGCTCTGGCGCGTGAGCGCCGACAACGACTTAGCGATGGTGGTGCCACAGGGCAGATGGAAGATCTGCATGAGTTGTTGCGACTGGCCTTCCGGCGCGCCAAAGTTCTTGCACTCGACTATCGCTCATCTGGGCTCTTCCAAATGAGCAGTGACCCGAGTGCGTCTTGTTCTCCGATCAGTTCGCGAGCCAGCGCGATCCGGGTGAGCGCTCGCTCACACTGCTCCGGCTCCAATCGACGGGCTTCCATCTCCGCGTCAGCGAAGAATGCCTGGAGCCGCTTCACCTCGCCCCAGACATCGATGGCCCGCATCAATTCCTTCCGAGCTTCATCGCGCACTCGAATCTGCCTGGCTAGTTCCTCCTGCTCTTGCCGCTGCCGGCGCTCTTCCTCCCATTGGCGCCGACGAATCTCGGCCTGTCGTTCGCCTTCTTCAACCAGGCGCGCGATCTCAACTGCCGCGTCTGTCAGTTCAGAAACGATCCGGCCAAACTGGTTCGTCAACTTCTTGTCGCCGCTCTCACGCCACTGCCGCTTCCAAGTGGCGAATCCATACGGGCTGAACGCCTGGAGGCACAGGCGCCCGGTCACGTAGTCCCGTTTGGTCGTCCAAGAGTGGATCGAGGCGTAGCGCTTCCGCTTCTCAGTGGGTAGATCGGCGACGGGGATGTACTTGCCATTGACATACTTGACCTCGATCTCCTCGGTCACTTCGAACAAGGTCAGACCGATGGCAACAGTGCCGACGTACACGAAGGTCGGCCGTTGAGGCGACCAGAGGTTGGCATGGTGGTAGCCCTGGCGAGGCACTTCGCGCTCATCGACCTCACATCGGGTGTAGTAGCGATCCGTCGGGGCGAGCACCACTCTGTGGCCCGCCAACTCCAACTGTTGGAATAGCTGGTGCGCAGCTTCCAGCGCAGTATCCAAAGTCTTCTCAGATACGACGAGATCCGGCAGAAGGCGCTTGGATGGCTTTAGAAAGCCCGCTTCATTGGTGCGGCCCTTGAGATACAGGTCCCGAACATCGGTGACGAGCGCGTGCCGCTTCGGGGGTAGGGCTGCGGCTGGTTTGCGGAACCGCGGCGCCGCGTTTGGTGCCTTTGGCAGAGGGCGGGCAACGATGTCTGGATCGTTGCTGCGGTTCCAGACGAGCTTGTCCTCCGGCCGCGCCTCGGGCAACGCCGGCTGCGGCCCAGCCTTTCCGAACTCGAGCTTTGCCCAGTAGCCGCGCGGCGGGCGCGGCACGTTCATCACCGAGCACACCCTTGCCAGAAAGCTCGACGAGACGGCATGTCGCTCAGCCACCCGCAACATGGGTTCACGCCAGACAAGTTCGTAGAGGTCTTCGCGGGTCACTTGCTGCGCAGCGCCTTGCGCGGACGACGTTGAGCTTGGCTTTTCCATCAGCTCGTTGGGCGACCCGGTCGTTCAGTCGCGCTTCAGCAGATCGATGAACGCCGGATTGAGGAAGATCTTCTCGCGGCCCATCTTGTGCTCT
>JALOOB010000162.1 GCA_025454635.1 Anaerolineae bacterium | reverse complement strand
AAGCCAACCGCATGAAGGACGACTACGTCAGCACCGAACACCTGCTGCTCGCGCTGGTTGGCCACGGCAGTGGGAGTGACGCGGGGGCGAACGTAACGCGCCTCTTTGGCCGCATGGGCATCACCAGAGACAAGCTGCTCGCTGCGTTGACCGCGATCCGCGGCAACCAGCGCGTCACCAGCCAGAACCCTGAGGCGACATATCAAGCGCTTGAGAAGTACGGCCGCGACCTGACGCAGGCCGCGCGGCAGGGCAAGCTCGACCCGGTCATCGGCCGCGACGAGGAAGTCCGCCGCACCATCCAGATTCTCAGCCGGCGGACCAAGAACAACCCCGTGCTCATCGGCGAGCCTGGCGTCGGCAAGACGGCCATCGTCGAAGGGCTGGCGCAACGCATTGCGCGCGGCGACGTGCCCGAAGGACTCAAGGACAAGCGCGTCGTTTCGCTCGACATGGGCGCGCTGGTGGCGGGCGCGAAGTACCGCGGCGAGTTCGAGGAACGGCTCAAGGCGGTGCTAAAGGAAGTCACCGACTCCAACGGGCAGGTGATTCTGTTCATTGACGAACTCCACACCGTCGTTGGAGCGGGCGCGGCCGAGGGCGCGATGGACGCGAGCAATATGCTCAAGCCCATGCTGGCGCGCGGCGAGCTGCACGCGATCGGCGCGACCACGCTCGACGAGTATCGCAAGCACATCGAGAAGGACCCGGCCCTGGAGCGCCGCTTCCAGCCCGTACTGGTCGATGAGCCCTCGGTAGAGGACACTATCTCGATTTTACGGGGCCTTAAAGAGCGTTATGAGGTGCATCACAATGTGCGGATTACGGATGGCGCGGTGATTGCGGCCGCGACCCTGTCGCACCGCTACATCTCGGACCGCTTCCTGCCCGACAAGGCCATCGACCTGATCGACGAAGCCGCAAGCCGCTTGCGCATGGAGATCACGTCGGACCCGGCAGAACTGGATGAGATCAAGCGCCGAGTCATGCAGCTCGAAATCGAGCGCGAGGCGCTGAAGAAGGAAACTGACGAAGCGTCTAAGACGCGGCTCGCAGCGCTCGAGCGCGAGCTGGCCGACCTGAGCGAAGATCGCAACATGCTCGAAGCGCGGCTGAAAGGCGAGCGCGAAGTGATCGAGCGCGTCGCGGGTGTCAAGGCGCAGATCGACGAGACGCGCACGCAGATCGACCAGGCGCAGCGCCAGATGGACTACGGCCGCGCGTCTGAGCTGCAATACGGGAAGCTGGTGACGCTCGAGCGGCAGCTCAAGGAGGCGGAAGCCGAGCTGGGCCAGATGCAAGGCCGCGGTATGCTGCTCAAGGAAGAGGTCGGGGCGGAGGACGTGGCCGAAGTTGTGGCAAGCTGGACGCACATCCCGGTCAGCAAGCTGCTCGAAGGGGAGATCGAAAAGCTGATCAAGATGGAGGATCGCCTGCACGACCGGGTGATCGGGCAGGACGCGGCGATTGGAGCCGTGGCAGCTGCAGTGCGCCGCGCGCGCGCCGGCTTGCAAGACCCGAACCGGCCGATCGGCTCGTTCATCTTCCTCGGGCCGACCGGCGTCGGCAAGACGGAGTTGGCCCGCGCGCTGGCCGAGTTCCTGTTCGACGACGAGAGCGCGATGATCCGCATCGACATGTCCGAGTACCAGGAACGGCACACGGTCAGCCGGCTGATCGGGGCGCCGCCCGGCTACGTGGGCTACGACGAGGGCGGGCAGTTGACCGAAGCGGTGCGACGCAAGCCGTATAGCGTGGTGCTCTTCGACGAAATTGAAAAGGCGCACCGCGAGGTGTTCAACACGCTGTTGCAGATGCTCGACGACGGCCGGCTGACCGACGGGCACGGACGCACGGTGGACTTCAAGAACACCGTGGTCATCATGACGTCGAACATCGGCAGCCAGTATGTGAACGACCCGGCGTTATCGGACGAGCAGCGGCGCTTGCGGGCGATGGACGCGCTGCGGCAGGCGTTCCCGCCGGAGTTCTTGAACCGCGTCGACGACATCATCGTGTTCCACAGCCTGTCGCGGGCCGACCTCGCGCAGATCATCCAGGTGCAGTTGAAGCGGCTGCAGAAGATTCTCGCCGCGCAGGGGCTGAACATCGAGATGAGCGACGCGGCGATCGCGTTCCTGGCCGAGAAGGGGTACGACCCGACCTACGGCGCCCGGCCCCTGAAGCGGGCCATCCAGCAGTACGCGCAGGACCCGTTAGCGATGTCGCTGCTGCAAGGCGAGTTCAAGCGCGGCGACACCATTTACGCGGATGTGGAGGGCGGGCGGATTGCGTTCCGCAAGCAATTCGTCGGGGAGCCGGTGGCATAACCAAAAACCTCCGAGGTCGCTTGAGCTTTGCTCGGGCGGAAGACCTCGGAGGTTTTATTATCTTGGCGCACGCGCGCCGCGCTCTTGCGGCCTTACTTCCAGGGCTCTACGAGCGTCGTCCAGCCGTAAGGGTCGGGCGCGCGGCCGTACTGGATATCGGTCAACGCCTCGTACAGATGCCGAGCCACCGGCCCCGACTCGTCGTTGTTGATCACCGCGACGCCGTTCTCGTCCCCCAGCCGGCCCACGGGCGCGATCACTGCCGCCGTGCCGATGCCGAACGCCTCTGTGATCTTGCCGGACCGAATATCGCGCAGCACCTCGTCGATGTCGAGCCGTTCCTCGCTGACCGTATAGCCCAAGTCGGGCGCGAGGCGAAGCAGAGAGTCGCGCGTGATGCCGGGCAGAATGCTGCCGGAGAGAGCGGGTGTGGCAATGTGCTTGCCTTCATACACGAAGCCGATGTTCATCGCGCCGACTTCCTCGATATAGCGATGCTCGATGGCGTCCAGCCAGCACACCTGCTGGAAGCCCAGGGCGCGCACCCGCTCTGCCACGAAGAGGCTGGCGGCGTAGTTGCCGCCGGTCTTGGCGTACCCCGTGCCGCCCTTCACCGCGCGCACGAGATCGCGCGACACATACACCTGCACCGGCTTGAACCCATCCGAGAAATAAGGACCCACCGGTCCTGCGATGATGAAGTGCAGGTAGCTCTTGCTCGCATGCACGCCGAGGCCGACGTCTGCCGCGATCATCGTCGGGCGGATGTACAGCGAGGTCTCCGGCTGCGACGGCACCGACTCGTGGACCACGCTTACTAAAGTCGCCATGGCCTCGAAGTGCTCCTCCGGATCAGTTTGCGCCATCGCCATGCGCTCGGCCGACCGGTTGAAGCGCAGGCAGTTCTCCCACGCGCGGAACAGGTTGACCTTGCCGTCGGGCCGGCGGTACGCCTTCAGCCCCTCGAAGATCTCCTGCCCATAGTGAAAAACCATTGCGGCCGGGTCCATCGAGAATGGCTCGTACGGTCCGACACGCGCATCGTGCCAGCCTTTCTCCGGTGTGTAACGCTGCGTAAACATTCGGCTGGCGAAATGGCGGCCGAACGGCAATTGGGCCGGGTAGGGCCGTTCCTCGCCCGGCGCAAGGGGTTCGACGTGAATCTGCACGGCAAGGCCTCCGTAGAATGATGAGACAGTGAGCGCATCATACACCTTACCTTCACCCAGCAACAATTGGGGGCACTGCGGCGTTTGATTAGTCAGTATCGAGGCAGGAGTTGGTGGGGTGAGAGTGACGATCGCGACCGCCGGGTCGCGCGGGGATGCGCAGCCGTACGTGGCGCTCGGATTGGGTCTGCGGACTGCGGGGCACGCGGTGAAGATCGCGGGCGACCCTGCATTCGAGCCGCTTGTGACAGAACATGGGCTGGAATTCGCGGCGCTGCCGATCGATGGCCGCGCGGCGTTTGCGGAATGTCCTGAGCACCTCGATAGCCCGGCAGCGATGTTGCGCTGGCTTAAGGCGCACTACACGCCCGACCGCGCGTATTTCGAGGCTTTGCTGGCAGCCATGCGCGGCAGCGACGCGGCCCTCATCGCTTTCCTTGCCTTCCCCGCCGCTCACGTCGCAGAGGCGCTCGGCATCCCATGGATCGGCGCATTCCTCCAACCGTGGACTCCGTCGCGCGCGTTCAGCTGGGCGTTGCCCGGCCGCCTGCCGCGCTGGATTCCCGATAACATCCGCGGCGAGATCAATTGGTGGAGCAGCCGCTCCGCCAGCCTGCTGACCCTGCGCGCTATGCGCGAGGCAGTGGATGATGGACGACGCGCGGTCCTCGGCCTTCCGCCGACGGACGTGAACGAATACGCGTCGTTCGGGTCTGCGGACACTCCGGCGATTTACGGTTACAGCCCCCTGCTCGTGCCCGAGCAGCCGGCCTGGACGCCGAACCAGCGGGTCACGGGCTTCTGGTTTCTGGACGGGAACGGCTGGCGCCCGCCCGCGCGGCTCGCGAGGTTTCTGGACGAGGGGGAACCGCCTGTCGTTGTCGGCTTCGGCAGCATGGGCGATTGCGATGCGAGTGAGATGGCCGCGCTGGTGATCGAGGCCCTCGCGCAAACCGGACAGCGCGGCATTTTGCTGGGTGGATGGGGTGCTCTAGGGGGAAACGAGAAACTGCCAAAAACCGTCATCCGGCTTGACGAGGCGCCGCACGACTGGCTGCTACCGCGCACCGCGGCCATCGCGCATCACGGCGGCGCGGGAACCACAGCGGCCGCACTGCGCGCAGGCACTCCTTCGGTGATCGTGCCGTTCTTCGGGGATCAACGCTTTTGGGGCCAACGCGCGCACGCGCTGGGAGTTGCGCCTGCGCCGATCGTGCGCAAACAGTTGACAACGGCCCGGCTGGCGGACGCTCTGGAACGGGCGCGATCATCCGAGATGCGCGCGTGCGCGGCGTCGGTTGGGGCACAGATACGCGCTGAGGATGGAGTGGGGCAGGCAGTTCGCGCGGTCGAAGAACTGCTGGCGCGGGGGTAGGCGTGGGCGAGGGCTGCCGCCGCCGGCGGCGGCAGCCCTCGCCCACGCACGCTATAACTCAAGCGCGCGGCGCACCTGCTCGACCATCGCAAGTTCCAGAGGATCAACCCGCGTCCCGCCGAAGCCCAGGACAGTCCCCTCTTTGGCGCGGTTCGCGACGTATTCGCACATGCTGATGACTGCGGCCTTGAACTCGGCGGCCTGCTCCGGCGACGCCCTTTCTTTAAGCAGGTCAGCGGCCTGACCGCAACGGTTCAGCGCGGCCAGCTTAAAATCTTCGTAGGCCTTCTGCGTCGGATCGTTCCGGAACTGCGGATAGAGGCCATCCGCCTCCGCGCGCGTTTCGTCGGAGATGAGCGCGGCGATCAGCGGGTTGGCCGGATAGCGCGCGGCCGCCTCTTCCAGCCCCTCGACAATTCCGCGGAACTCGTCGCGGGTGCCGCCCGCGCCGCTGTACTTGGTGATCGCCACCGCGGCTCCAGCCAGAACCGCGGCCTTGCGAAGCAGACTCAGATCGCTTGCGGATAGATCAGACACCGTCATGAGTTGACTTCTCCCGGAGTTGCAAGAGATGGCGGATAACTCGCTCCATTGTACCGCATGGAGCGTCTGTCTCCGGCAGCCACCCTACAAACGCTCCTCTTGAGCCTCCAGCTACGGCAGCGTCGCGATCGCGGTCATGTTCCAGAGCAGCCGCGGGTCCCCTTCTGGAATGCGGATGATCGCGGTATAGGTCATGTCGCCCAGCTTCTTCTCGCCCTTCGGCTGAACGCGCTCGACGACTCCCCGCAGTTCGAGGCCGGGGATCGCGTCGAATGTCAGGTTGACCTCCGCGCCCCCCTGCACGCGAACCACGTCGAGCTCGCTCAGGTCGTCCGTCTCCACCTGCCAGCCGCTCACGTCGCCGATCTCGGCCACGGGTGCGCCCGGCGCCACCTGCTCGCCCACGCGCGGGGCCAACACAGCCAGCAGCCCCGCAAACGGCGCGCGCAACTCCGTGTCGTTCAATGCCGCGTGCGCCTGCCGTACGCCGGCTTCCGCCTGCGCGACCGCGGCCTCCGCGGCCGCGATCTCTTGCTGCCGCGCGCCGGACTTGAGCAAGTCGACCTGCGCCTGCGCCTGCCGGACTGCCGCCTCGGCCTCAGCGAGCGATGCGGCAGTTGCAGGGTCGAGCAGCCGGTCCAACTCCGCCTGCGCCTGCTTAACCCCCGCATTCGCCTGCGCGACACGGTCGGCCTTCGGCGCGGCGTTCACCTCGTCCCAGCGCGCCTTGGCCGCGCTGTACGCGTTGCTGGCCTGCTCGAGCTGCAGGCTCTGCGGGAGCATGCCGACGTTCGGTTGGTCCTTCACCCGATCATACGCCGCCTGCGCGTTGCGCAGCGCGGCCTCAGCATTTGCGAGATCCGCCTGCGCGGCGATCTTCGTGTTCTCGTCGGCGCCCTGGTTGAGGCGCGCGAGCGCAGCCTGGGCCGCGACAACATTCGCGCGCGCGGCGGCGACGTCGCCTTCGCGGCCGCCTTCCTGCAGCCGGGCCACACGCGCCTGCGCGGCTTCGAGACCGGCTTGCGCCGCGGCAATCTCCTCGGAGCGCGCGCCGGCCTTCAACGTTTCGAGCTGGGCCTGTGCGGCGGCCAGACCGGCCTCAGCCTCAGCCAGCGCGGCCTGTTGCCGCTCATTCCGCAGGCGCAATATCAGATCGCCCGCCTTAACCTGCTCGCCCTCGCGCACCGGCGCCTCAGCGACAATACCGCCGCTTGCCATGCTCAACATTGCCCGCTGGACCGGCATGACCGCGCCCTTTGCGATTACCGCGCGTGGCGCGCTCTCGACCGCAGGCGCGGCCGCTTCCTGCGCAACAGCATCCGCCGCTTCGGCCTGTGTTGCGTCCGCCCGTTCCTGGGCAAACACCAGCGCGCCGCCGACCGTCAGGCCAGCAATCATCAACACGGCGAGCAAAATCGCCAAGGTCTTTCGATGCATCGTATTGCTCCTATATCTGCGCTGGACCCCGTCGGGCGCCTACGCGCGATTGCGAATAATCTCGTCCACGATCAGGCCCTCGGCCAACACCACAGTGCGCGGCGCGCGCTCGGCCAGTTCGTCATCATGCGTCACCATGACGATGGTCTTGCCATCCGCCACCGACTTCTCGAAGAGGGTGAAGATGGCTTCGGCAGCCTGCGTGTCGAGGTTGCCGGTCGGCTCGTCCGCAACGACAATGGCCGGGTCGTTCGCCAGCGCGCGGGCGATCGCGGCCCGCTGCTGCTGCCCGCCAGAGACGGTGGCGGGGAACTTCCGCGCGTCGTCAACCAGACCCACCTGCTCCAGCAGGTGACACGCGCGCTCGAATCGTTCCTTCGGCGTCCAAAGCCGCGCCAGGTCCATGGGCAACATGACGTTCTCGGCCAGGGTGAGGGTGGGCAAGAGTTGGAAGAACTGGAAGACAATGCCCATGGTTCGCCCGCGCCACTCGGCCATCTTACCCTCGTTCAGCTCGCGCACCCGCGTTCCTGCGACGATGATCTCGCCGTCGGTCGGGTGGTCGATCCCCGTGAACATATTAATCAGCGTCGACTTCCCGCTGCCCGATTTACCGACCACCGCAATGAACTCACCCGCGCCGATCTGCAGGTCGATGCCGCGCAGCGCGGGAAACGGCCCGACGGGAGTCTCGTAGACCTTCGTCAACCCGCGCAGGTCGATCATGGCGCTCGCGATCTGCGGAGCAATGACGGAAGTTCGCCCGATCATTTCGCGCCCTCGTCCGCAATCCGGCCATCCGCAATGCGGACCCGGCGCCCAGCGCGGCTCGCCAAGTCGCGATCATGCGTCACCAGCAGCACCGTTTTGCCCTCATCCACCAGCCCGGCGAACAGGTC
>JALOOB010000486.1 GCA_025454635.1 Anaerolineae bacterium | reverse complement strand
CGCGCTGACGGCGCGCAGGATGTCGATGCGCGAGACGACGGTGCCAAAGCCATTCGATGCCCAGCGGACGAAGGCGAAGACAGCCCCGGCGGGGAAGCTTAGGACGCGGCGTCGCCGGTCGAGGATCTGTTCGTGGACCGCATGGCCGAAGCGGATCCAGTGCTCGACCTGCTTCTCGCGCCAAACCAGTTCGACCTCGGTGAGCCGACCCGGAGGTGATGACGGCCGAACGCCCGCTGCGCCATGAATTGCCGGTGCGCTCATGGCGCGTCCCCCTCGGCAGGAAACGCGCCCGCGAGGAGATCGCGCAGCATGTCCGCGACGGTTTGGCCGCGCTGGAACGCGGTGACCTTGATCCGGCCGCGCAGGTCCGGCGTGACGTCGATGGTGAGGCGCGCGGTGTAGGCCACGGTGTCGGCCTTGCGGCCGCGCGGATCTTCGGCGGCCTTGATCCAGGTGTCCGGGTCGCCGGGCCGCGTGGCGAAGCTGCGCCTGGTCATGGTGCGAGCCTCCCGACTTCGGCGCAGAGCGCCGCGATCTCGCGCGTGCCGGCACGCTGGCCATCGAGCTCCGAGATCAGGCGGCCGGATTGCGCGGCATCCGCGAAGCCGACGCGTTGGCCGATCGCGCTCGCCAGCACGGGCGGATCATGTTCGGCGAGCGCCTTGGCGGTCTCGCGTGCGATGATGGTGCGCGCGCCACAACGGTTGAGCACGAACCGAGCGACAAGCGACGGGCGGAACAGGCGTGCTTCGCGGAGCAGTGCCAGCATCTCGGCCGACGCCCATCCGTCGAAGGGCGACGGCTGAACCGGGATGAGGACGAGATCGGCGGCAAGCAGGGCCGATCGCATCAGCCCGGCGACGCGCGGCGGCCCATCGATCACCACATGATCGGCGCCGCGCGCCAGTTCGGGCGCTTCGCGGTGCAAGGTGTCGCGCGCCAGCCCGATGACGGCGAAGCGGCGGGGCAGGCCTTCACGGGCGCGGGCTTCGGACCAGTCGAGCGAGGAACCCTGCGGATCGGCGTCGATGAGCATGACACGCTGGTCGCGGCTGGCCCATTCGCCGGCGAGATGGAGCGCGAGCGTCGTCTTGCCGACGCCGCCTTTCTGGTTGAGCAACGCGACGATCATGACCGCGCGCTCCGTCGGCCGCGGGGTGGTTTTCCACCGTCGCCCCGCTCCAACAAGAAGTTAGAATCTTTGTTAGACTCTAAGTTAAGGCTCGGAATTGCCGTTTCAGGCCAGAGGGTTAGTTGCGATCCGCGCGCCCGAAGTCCCGATACGGCTGCGCCCGAAATCCCGATACCATTTGCGCCCGAAATCCCGATCGCATCCACAACGCCATCCACAGGCCCTGTGGACAAGTTGATGGGTCGAATGTGCAGGCGTTCCTGACGAACCGCACGCTCCAGAGCCAAGCGATAGCCGGGCAGCGGCTGGCGGGCGACGATGCGGCGGATGTCGATGGCGAAGTCGGAGACGCGCGCCAGGCTGCCCGATTTGGCGTGCAGATGCGCGATATCGAAGGTCCAGCCCGCCGGCTGACGACCGGCATGTTTGCGGGCGACGCGATAGAGCCAGCGCTCGATGCCGCCGGTCAGCCGGAAATAGGCGGGATCGATGGCCAGGACGAGCGAGCGGTCGATGACACCGCGATAGAGCCAGTCGGGCAGGACAAACTCCATGCCGTCCACGCGGCCGTCACGCGTCGTGCATTCCCCCCACTCGTTGATCCAGGAGAATTGCTGGCGGCGCCAATGCTCGCCGTTGCGGATCGTGGTGTGGATGACGGTCGATTGCAGGCGCGCCAACGCGCCCTTGAGCAGCCGGTAATCGCGTGATCCGGTCTGGCGTCCGATGGCGGTCAGGAGCTGATACGGGGTGAAGCGCAGGAAGCGTGAGGTCTGGAACCCGAGGTTTGCGGCTTCGACGATCTGGCTGGCGGCCCAGATCAGGATATCCGCGTCCCAGATGGTCGCCATGCCATGCTCGGGGACCGCGAAGACTTCGACGCGCACGTCGCCGGCTTCGTAGAGGATGGGCGTGGTGCGCTTGGCTTTGGCAAGCGAGAAGAAGGGCCGCTCCATCAGATCGCGCTGATCGCGCGGGCTGGCGTCGCCGGTGGCGACGACGAACGGATCGAGCCGTGATCGTTCGCTTAGGGAGAGGGCGCGCTGCCGCGGCGGCATATCGGACGGCTCAGCGGGCTTGGCCGCCGCCAAAGGCAGGCGTGACGGCAGCATGGCGCTTGGCGGGAAGGACAGTGCCGCGCGGATCGGACGTCGAGGTGACGAAGCCGCGGTCGGCCCAGGCTTTCAGGTCCTCGAGCGCGTAGACGACGCGTCCGCCTAGCTTTCGATAGGCGGGACCGGTGCCGTAGGTCCGGTGCTTCTCAAGCGTGCGATCCGAGAGACCGAGGAAGCGGGCCGCTTCGGGCGTGCGGAGAAAGCGTTGCGGCACGCCGGTGCCATTGGGTGACATGATCGGGCCTCCGAGGTTGCGCGAGAGCCGC
>JALOOB010000161.1 GCA_025454635.1 Anaerolineae bacterium | reverse complement strand
CGCCGCCGCCGCGGGGTCGAGCGCGAGCGCGTAGGTGAGCGGCTTGATCGCGGAGCCCGGCTGCCGCGAGGCGAGCACTGCGTTGACCGCGCCGCCGATCGAAGCGTCGAAATAGTCGGGGCTGCCGACGAGCGCGCGGATCGCGCCGGACGCGGGGTCGAGGCTGACGAGCGCAGCATTCTCAACCCGGCGGTTCGGGTCCGCGCGGGGGTCGCAGTCGACGCGGGGCAGCCCGCCGCTCACTTGCTCGCACGGGCGCAGCCGCGCGAGCTGGCGGCGCAGCGCGTCCTCGGCCGCGCCCTGCCAGTCAAGGTCAAGCGTCGTGGTCACGCGCAGCCCGCCCTCGGCCGCCCGGCCCGCAGGCAGCAGCGATTCGAGCGCGCTCTGGACGAACATCACGAAGTGCGGCGCCTCAATAGGGAAGGGTGTGGACGCATAAGCCAGCGCCTCGCGTCCGGCCTCGTCGGCCTGCGCCTGTGTGATCTTGCCCTGTTCAACCATCAGGCGCAGCACGGTCGCCTGCCGCTGCTTTGCGCCATCCGGGTTCTCGATGGGGTTGTAACCCGGCGGCCACTGGGGCAGCCCCGCAATCATGGCGCACTGGGCGAGGTCGAGCTCGTGGGCGTGGACGCCGAAATAGGCTTGCGCCGCGGCCTCGACGCCCGTGGCGTAGTGGCCGTAGTAAGTGGTGTTGAGGTAGAGGGCGAGGAGTTCTTCTTTGGAGTAGCGCAGTTCCAGCCGGATCGCCAGCAGCGCCTCTTTGAGCTTCCGCGCATAGGTTCGCCGGCTGCGCTCCTCCTCGGACATGAGCAGGTTGCGCGCAAGCTGCTGCGTCAGCGTGCTCGCGCCCGACACGATGCGCCCTTCGCGCGTGTTCCAGATGAAGGAGCGCGCGATGGCCAGCGGGTCGACGCCGAAATGTTGGAAGAAGCGCGCGTCCTCCGTGGCCACGGTCGCGTCGCGGCACGCCTGAGGGATAGAGGCGAGGGGGATGGGAACATGCTTGTTGCCCTGCGCATCGATCGCTTCGTACAGGGCGCGGCCGTTCCGGTCGGTGATGAGGATGGACGGCACGTCGGGCGCGCGGGCGAGCGCGTCGAGGTCGGGCGCGCTGAGGACGGCCGTCGCTATGCCTGCTGCCGCAAGCGCGAGGGCTGCGAGCGCGATGATGACTTTACGGGATGGGGTTCGGCGCATGCGTATCTGCTCCGAACTTACTACGTGCATCCAGACCGGTTAGTTCCTGTCGAACGGCCGCCGGCGTCCCGGAGGCTTCTGGCCCGCATCTCCGCCGCGTATCCGAGCATCCTACGCGGCTGCCGCGATCTCATAGGCAAGAAATACCCTCGATCCCTGCGCGGGCCGGCTGCTGATGTCCAACTGCGCGCCCACGCGATGCGCCCGCTCTCGCATCGAGCGCAGGCCCAGGTGGCCGGGATAGAGCGCCTCCGGATCGAATCCCCGTCCGTCATCGCGCACTTCGAGGCTCAGGATGCCCCCGCCATTTGTCAGCCGGATCGACAGGCGCGTCGGTCGGGCATGCTTCACCGCGTTATTGATTGCCTCTTGCGCGATGCGGTAGAAGGCTTCCTTCACCGGCAGCGGCACGCTCGGCTCGTCGCCCAGGCTGATCTCCACGTGGAACGCGCCGCGCTCGACCAACGCGGTAGTCTGAAGCTCCAACGCTTTAACCAGGCCGTCCGTTGCCAACTGGTCGGGCCGCAGCTCAAAGATCAAAGCGCGCATTTCGGCCTGCGCGGTTTTAGCAAGCCGGTTTGCGCTCAGCACGCGCTCACGCGCCAACTCCGGCTTCTTGTCCCAGTTGCTCAACGCGTTGTGGGTCGCCAGCGCCACGCCAAAGAGCGCCTGCGAAACCGAATCGTGCAGGTCGCGCGCAAGCCGCTGCCGCTCCTCCAGCACCGCCACTTCCTGCGCCTGCCGGTACAGCCGCGCGTTCTCGGCAGCGATGGCGGCCTGGTTTGCGATGGCAGTCGCGATGCGCGCGTGCTCTGCGGTGAAGCGGCCGGGCTCAACGTGCGTGAGGCGCAGGATTCC
The DNA here is from genome assembly GCA_025454635.1 of Anaerolineae bacterium. Classification (GTDB taxonomy): domain Bacteria; phylum Chloroflexota; class Anaerolineae; order CG2-30-64-16; family CG2-30-64-16; genus JALOOB01. The sequence goes on along the minus strand of JALOOB010000161.1, from coordinate 7,613 downwards.
GACGGGCTCCCCCTTCACCAGCATCGGCACCGCGAGATAGGAACGCGCGGCGCCCGCGAGCATCCGCTGTTGCGCGGCCTGTGGCGCGTGCCACGCGCGGGCCAACGGCGAGTCTTCGTCGAGATCGGCGATGTAGACGGGCGCGCGGTCGCGCACCGCCTGCCACAGCCCCGCGGTCTCGCGCAAGGGTATCCGCACGGCGAGCGCCTCGGCGCGCGGCGCCGGCCCAACGTACTCCTGCACGGTCAGATCGTCGCCGTCGATCATGTAGATCGTCACGCCGTCTGACTCGATCATCGCGCGCAGCTCCTGCACGAGCAGAGCAAGCACTTCCGGCAGTTCGAGGGTGGAGACAAGCGTCTGGCTGATCGCGAGCAGGCTGGTCAGCTCGTCCCGCGTGCGCATGAGCGCGCGTTCGACCTCCTTGCGCTCGGTGACGTCCGCGAACGAGACCACGGCCGCGATGACCTGTCCGTCGCGGTCCATGATCGGCGCCGCGCTCGCAGACATCGCGCCCCGTGTGCCGTCGCCGCGCAGGATGTCGATTTCCTGTCCGTAGACCGTCTCGCCCTTCAGCGCCCGCGCCAGCGGCCAGTCCTCCGGCTCGTAAGGCCGCCCGTCGGGGTGGAACCCCCGGTACTCCCGGTAGCTCTCCACTCCCGGCGCAGCGATGAACGGATGCCGCCAGATTTCCTCCACGCGCCGGTTGCTCAACACCAGCCGCCCGCTCGGCGCCTCCGCCAGCACGACGGCCACCGGCATATTTTCGATCACCGCGGCCAGCCGCGTCCGCTCGACCTCCAGCGCGTGCGATATGGAGGTCAGCTCGTCCGCCTGCGCCTTCAACTCGATCGCCTGCTCTTCGGCTCGTTGGAGCAAAGTCTCCAACTGCCGCCGCGTGGTGACCTGCTCGGTGACCTCGATCGCGACGATCATCAGGTCGCGCTCCGACGCCAGCGCATCGGCCGGCGACGCCTGCCCAAAGTAGAAGGGCAGGAGGGAGTAGCGCCAGAAGGTCGCGCCGCGCCGGAACCCTTCGTGACGGTATTCCGGGTTCGTGTACGGCTCGCCGGTCTCGGCTACCCGGTGGAACAGGTCCACAAGCCCCTGCTCCCGCGCCCGCGGCACAAATTCCTCGAGCGTCCGCCCCACCAGGCCCTCGCTGCGGAAGGGCTCGTCGAGGAACTGGAGGTACGCGGTGTTGGCGAACTTCACCCGCAGCTCCGCTCCGTCGAGCACGCAGATGCCCGCGGGCGCGGCCTGCAGCAGGGCATTGTAAAACTCGCGCTGCCGGTGCGTCTCGGCCTGCAGCAACTTGCGGTCGGTGATGTCGTGGAAGTAGATCTCGATGCGGTCCCCGCGAGGGTAGCCGTGAACCTCATGCCACCGGCCCGTTATGGCCGAAAGGCCCTCGAAATGGGTTGGGCGGTTCTCCCGAAACGCCCGCTCGTAGTTGTCATAAAAGTGCGTGCGCCGCGCGGCGGGGAATTCATCCCACATATTCCTGCCGATCAGCTCCGCCTGGTTGCGGCGGAACAGGTTGGCGGCGGTCTGGTTAATTTCGAGGATGCGCCAGTCGCGGCTCAACGCAACAAAGCCTTCGAGCAGGCTGTCGAGCACGTTGGTGAGCCGTTCGCGCGTTTCCTCCGCGCGCTCCTGCGCCTGCCGGATCTCGGTCACGTCGGTGAAGGTGACCACCACGCCCGTGACCGGTCCCTCCGCCTTGCGGATGGGCGAGGCGCTGACCGATGCCCACGACTCGCGGCGCGTATCGGGGTGCTCGAAGCAAACCAACACGTTGCGCACGGTCTCCCCGCGCAGCGCGCGCGGCATCGGCAGGTCGGCCGGGTGGGTGATCACCCGTCCGTCGCCCCAGCGGAAATTGAGCTTCGCGATGCGTCGCGCCAGGTCCGGCTCGTGGCTCTCCTGGGTGTAGCCGAGCATGCGCTCGGCGACCGGATTCATCCGCACGATACGTCCCTGCTGGTCGAACAGCATCAGGCCGTTGGCCGTCGCATCGATGATCGCTTCCAGTTCGGCGGTTCGCTCCGCAACGAGGCGTTCCAGTTCTGAATCGGGCGAGCAGTCGGGGTGTGTCATTTCACCTCTGGGTGAGTGGCTGTCGAGCCACCATTGTACCATACGCCGTCGCGCAGGCAACGGTCCCGCGCGACATTGCGTTTCATGCAAACGAAAGACAATCTGTTTAGATTCGCGCGCCCCGCCCGGATCGCGTTACTTCCGCTTGCGGGCCATATTCGCACTCCGCCCCGTTGCGGCTATAATCCGAAGCGTATCTCATCCCAACAAGGAGCGCGCCTATGACCCTGGTTCGCGACGCATCCGGCCGGCTTCACATCGAGACGCCGCTGATGGCCGAGTCCCTCATGGACAAGTCCCTGCTCGCGCGCACTGTGACCGACGAGGTCTTTCGCCCCCTGCCGAACCTGAACGTGATCAAGCTCGGCGGGCAGAGCATCATCGACCGCGGCCGCGCCGCGCTGCTGCCGATCCTCGACGAGATCGTGCCGCTCCGCGGCCAGAACGAGCTGCTGCTCGTGACCGGCGGCGGCACGCGCAGCCGCCATGCCTACGCGATCGCGCTTGACCTCGGCATGCCGACCGGTGTGCTCGCGAAGCTGGGCGACAGCATCAGCGAGCAGAACGCGCTCATGGTCAGCATCCTGCTGGCCCCGCGCGGCGGCGTCAAGATCGGCCACGACGATGTCGTCAAGCTGCCGTCTTACATGGCGCTCGGCGTGATCCCAGTCATGCACGCCATGCCGCCTTACGGGCTGTGGGAGGAACCGGCCGAGAGCGGGCGCATCCCGCCCCACCGCACCGACGCAGGCGCGTTCCTGACCGCGGAGGTCGTCGGCGCGAAACGGTGCATCCTCGTCAAGGACGAGCGCGGCCTGTTCACCGCGGACCCGAAGAAGGACCCCAATGCCGAGTTTATCCCGGAGATCGAGGTGAACGAGCTTCTGCGGCGCGACTTGAACGATCTGCCGGTCGAGCGCACCATGCTCACCGCGCTTGCGCGCGCAAGCACGGTCAGGGAGGTGTTCATTGTCAACGGTCTCGAGCCAGGCAATGTGGCGCGCGTGCTGGCGGGGGAAAACCCGGGCACGCGCATCTATCGCGCAGGTTGAGTCGGGTCAGGGGGCGGTTCGAGGACCAGCGCGGCGCCTTCGATGAGGGCGGCCGCGACCTGTCTGCGGGCGCGGGCGAGGATGCGCTGCAGGGTGGAGCGGGAGACGCCCATCGCGGCCGCAGCTTCCTCCTGCGTCAGGTCTTGCAGGTCCATCAGCCGCAGCGCCTCCAGTTCTTCGGGCAGCAAGACGACGCGCGGCAGTCCATCGAGCGGCACGCCGGCCGGCTTATAGACCAGCCCGCGCGCCGGGAGCGCCACGCGTCGTCGCTTGCGGGGGCGGGGCACTCAGTCCTCGGGCCGGTTCATGCCGGCCGCGTGGCCGCCCTCGTCATGTCGACCGCCGGCGCCGTGCCTGCGGCCGCGGCCCTGCCCGCCTGGCTGGCCGGCGGACTCCTGCTCGCCGCGCGGCAGGTAGACGATTTCGCAGCCGGTGGCCGCGGCCAGTTGCTCCAGCTCCATGCGGCGCATGTGCGGCACGTAGACGCGCAGGTCCAGCCCCTCGGATGCCACGATGCGGAAGCGCGGTTCGCCCGCGCCCTGCCCGACCTGCCGCCGCTCCCGCGCGAATATTCTGCTCATTCTGCCCTCCCATCTCGAAGCGCCCATGTTATTATGGGCATATGCTCATAACTCGAGTGTAGGGCGATAACGGGGGTTTGTCAAGATGATCGTATACATCGGTATGGATGACACCGACACGTTGGAGTCGCGCGGCACCGGCGCGCTGGCGCGCAACGTGGCCGCGGCGCTGGCGGAGGAATACCGGGTGCTCGGCGTGGTGCGCCAGCAGTTGCTCTCGTGCGACCCGCGCGTGCCCTGCACGAAGAACAACAGCAGCAAGGGGCTGATCCTGGAGGCGGCGGATGGCGCCGACCTCGCTGCGCTTGCCGAACGGGTGGCCGCGCTCATGCTTGCCGACTTCATCCCCGGCAGCGATCCCGGGTTGTGCGTGGCGTCTGACGTGCCGCCTGCCGTGGTGGAGTTTGGACGTCGCGCGCAGCGGGAGTTGCTGACGAAGAATGAGGCGCTCGCGCTCGCGGCGACCCACGGCATCCTCTTGCGGGAGTTGGGCGGCGACGGCATGGGCGTGATCGGCGCGCTCGCCGCGGTGGGATTGACCGCGGGAGGCGATGCGGGGCGCTACATCCTCGTGGGCGGCGCACGGGGCCTGACCAGCTTGCAGCCGGTCGAGGCCGTGCTGGGCGCGGGCATCGCCGCGGTGGAGACGGAGGACGGCGCGCCGGTGCTGACCGGCGCCGTCCAGTGCGATAACCTCCGCCCCGCTCGCCGCGGCGGGCGGCCGGTGGCTGTGGTGCGGGAAGCGAACGGGGTCTGGACGCCGCTGAAGTTGGATTAATTCTAATGCTTTGCGCACCCGGCGCGGCCGGCGGCGCACTGCGCCGCCGGCCGCGCCGAATCTCGCTACGCCAAGAGGGTCGCTACTCCCGCGCCTCCCCGCTCCACAGCCGGCGCATCTCTGCGCACGTCGCCAGCAGTTCCTCCAGCGTCCCCGTTGCCTCGACCCGGCCGTCCTTCAGCACGATAATCTGATCCGCGCGCGTCAGCGCGGCGCGGCGGTGCGACACCGCCAGCACCGTCGGGTGATCCTCGCGCGCGGCCAGCCGCTCCCACAGCAGTCGCTCCGTCTCCACATCCAAAGCGGAGGAGAGATCGTCGAACACCAGCAGTTGCGGCCGGCGCAGGAACATCCGCGCCGCGGCGGCCCGCTGCACCTGCCCGCCCGAGAGGCGGACGCCGCGGGGCCCGACCACCGTGTCCAGCCCGCGCTCGAGCTGCTGCGCATCCCGTTCGAACACCGCGTCGCGCAGCGCGGCCGCCAGTTCGCCCTCGTCCGCGTCCAACCCCTGGCTGATGTTCTCGCGCAGCGTGTCGCTGAACAGCCGGGGCGTCTGAGGCGTGTACGCGCTGACGGGGGGCCGGAAGAAGCCCGACACGTTCGCGACCCGTTCGGCGTTCCAGCGGATTTCGCCCCCCTGCGCCGGCAGCAGCCCCAGCACCGCGCGCAGCAGCGTCGTCTTGCCCGCGCCGACCTGCCCGGTCACCACCGTGAAGCTCCCCGCGGCCAATGTGAAGCTCACATCGCGCACCCCGTGTCCGGCCTCGTCGCGCAGGCACGTCAGCCCGCGCACCGAAAGTTCGCGCAACCTCGCCAGGCTCTCTGCGTCCTCCACGGCCTCTGTGGCAGCCAGGGGCTCCATCGCCGGCGCAAGCAGCCATTCCGCAGCCTCCTGATAGGGCAGCGCGGGCTGGTGTTCGACCAGCGCGGGGGCGCCTTCCTCCGGCGCCAGTTCGGCCAACCGCGCGATCGCCACCTCTTGCTGCTTGAAGTCGCCCACGAACGTGCCCAGGTACGACGGGAAGTCGGACGTGAACCACAGGAAGTACGTGAACAAGGCGAAGTCGCCGACGGTAAAACAGCATCGCGCCGGTGCTGACCACCACCGCGAAGCTCTGGATCGAGTAGGCGAAGGTGTCGAGCATCTTCGCGCGAATCGCGGTCTGCCCCCGCGCCTCGTTCAGCCGTTCGAATCGCCGCACCGCGTTGCGCTCCGCCTGCGGCCCCGCCACCTTCAGCGCCTGCACCGCGTCGAACACCTCCGCCAGGAACCCGGTCACCCGGTCGCCGGCCTCCCCCTCCAGCTTCCGGTACAACAGCATCCGGCTCCATGCCGCGCGCCCCACGACGAACGCGACGAGGATCGCCACGTCGGGGAACCACAGCGGGAAGTCGCACACCTCGGCGACGTCCACGCGGTACCGGTTGATGGCCTCACCCGGCGCGACGGGGTGGGGGAGCGCGCCGGGCCGCCGCAGCAGCGCCGCGAACAAGTTGCGCCGCACGAGCGCACCGGTGACATAACGAAACGTCGCGCCCGCGTAGACCTCCGCATAGGTCGATACCATGCGCGCCAGCCCGATCCCGACATAGGCCGCGATCAGCGCCGGAAGCCCGATGCGCAGATTGGCGTCCCCGGTAATGGTATCGAAGACCGCCTTCTCGATCAGCCCCGGCAGCACCATCGAGCCGAGGAAGAAGATCTGCAACGCCGATTGGACGTAGAACGACCGCGGCGCGTAGCGGATCAGCGCCCGGCTGAAGGGCAGCACGCCCATCGGCTTGTTCGCCGTTCCGTTCATGCCAGCGCCTCCTCCAGCCCCGCGCGGAGGAGCCGGTTGAACCGGGATTCAGGGTCCGCGGCGAGCGCGGCGTGCGGCCCGAACTCCGCGACCTCGCCGCCTTCGAGGATGAGGATATCGTCCGCGGCCTGTACGGTCCGGAGCCGGTGCGCGATGACGATCGCGGTGCGGCGCCGGCCGTCGTCCCCCAGCAAGTGTTCGATGGCGCGCTCCAGCCGGCGCTCGGTCAGTGGATCAAGCCGCGACGCGGCTTCGTCAAGGATCACCAGCCCCGGATCGCGCAGCAGGATGCGCGCGAACGCGAGCAACTGCGCCTCCCCGGCCGACATGCCGCCCCCGCCCGGTTCGAGCAGCGTGTCGAGTCCCTGCGGCAGGCCGCGCGCCCAGTCGAGGATGCCCAACTTGTCCAGCGCGTCCTCGATGGCCGCGTCGGGCACTGTCTCGTCGAACAGCGTGATGTTCTCGCGCAACGTCGCGCCGAACAACTGCACGTCCTGGGTCACCAGCCCAACCCGCGCCCGAAGCCTCTCGAATGGGACCGCGCGGATCTCCGTCCCGCCCAGCCGGATCGCGCCGGAGTCCGCGTCGTACAGCCTCAGCAGCAGCCGAGTCAGGGTCGTCTTGCCGCTGCCCGTCCGCCCCAGCACGCCGAGCGTGCGGCCCGGAGCGAGCATAAATGACACTTCCCGCAGGATGAGGCTGTCGCTCTCTGTCGCGTCTGCGGCAGGGGTGTCTTCGTCCCGGTAGGCGAACGACACGCCGTCGAACTGCACGCTCAGCGGCCCCGCGGGCAGCTCCGCGCGGCCCTCGTCGCGCGCCCGCGGGCGGAGCGCCAAGAGTTCGCTCACGCGGTTGACCCCCGCCGTCGCCTGCTGCAACTGCTCCGCGATGTCGTGCAGCGCGTCGATGGGCGTTGCCAGCATGCCGATGTACGCGACGATCATGAAGGCCGTGCCGATAGTGGCCTGCCCGTTGAGGTAAAGGGTCGCGCCGATGGCCAGCCCCATTGCGTAGCCGACGATGAACAGGAAGTTGCTGACCACGTGGCCGAGCGCGTTCGCCAGCCAGCCGGCCCGTGCGCTGCGCAGGAGGTTCAGCATCAGCCCGGCCAGCCGCCGCTGTTGATGCTGCTCCGCGCCGATGCCGCGTATGTCCTCCGTCCCCGCGAAGCGCTCCTCCAGGAACCCCATCTGCTCGGCCCAGGCCGCGCGCGCCGCGGTCCACGCCCGCACGCCGACTTTGTTGACGAGGACAAGCGCGGCGATTACCACGCCCAGGTACACTGTCAGGAGCGCGCCGA
>JALOOB010000485.1 GCA_025454635.1 Anaerolineae bacterium | reverse complement strand
GGCAGCACGACATTCGCCAGGATTGTCGTTTCGTCCACCTCTGAGCTAAACGAGACGACGTAGGGCACCTTGGCGAGCGCCTCGACAAAGCCGCTGTCGACCGGCAATTCGAAGCGTGGGTTGCCGTGAATCATCATCACGTCGACGCCGCCCGTTTGCATGCGCTCGATCAGGGCCTGGATGTCTGAATATGAAGCCGAAGTCGCACCGCCGAACGCAGGGTCGGGCGGCGGCGGGGTGAGCGTGAACGCGCTGCCGGTTTCGCCGAGATGCCCTACGAGGGCATTGAGGCCGAGGATGGCAGTCACGGCCTGCGGGCCGTTGGCCTGGGCGGCGACAGTGCCGCCGGGCACGGCTGTCGGCCGGGAGAACGCTGTTCGCGGCGTTGCCGATGCCTTCATCCACCATGATGCGGCCGAGCGCGAGCGCAACGATGCCTTCCGTTCCGGGGAGAATCGGCACCCACTCGTCCGCAACCGCGCCCATGGGAGACATGCGCGGCTCGAACTGCACCAGGAAGCCGCGTTTGCCTAGCGCGTTGGCGCGCATTTCGCCGTAGGACCGGTTGTAGGCCGTTGTTGACATGCCCCCGTCCAACAGGGGTCCGCCGAAGGAGAAGACGACGTCGCTGGTGGACAGGTGGAAGAAGGGCAAGGATTGGGCGCCATCGGGCGCGCCGAAGTATTGCGTCATGAGCCGGGCCAGCGTGCCGCGGCCCGCGAACGCGTCTTCCGGATCGTAGAAGATGGGCGGCTGGCCGCCGATGGCTTGCAGGAACGGCCTGACGATGTCCGCGAGGCTGTCGTTGATCCGGCTGCCGTAGAAAGCCACCGCGCCGGGCCGGGCCGACTGGATGCGCTGCGCCAACTCGTTGATTGCGTCGCCCCACTGAATGGGCGTGGCCTTAAGGCCGTAGCGCCCCCCGAAGGGGTCGGTCGAGCCGCCGCCGGAGCCGCGCGCTTCGTTGCGGACCGCGTTTTGGAGCCGGTCGGGGTTGTAGAGGAATTGCAGGCCGGCCTGCCCGCGCGCGCAAGTCTTGCCGGCGTTGAGCGGATGCAGGGGATTGCCCTCGATTTTGCGCGCCCGGCCGTTGCTGACGCGCACGAGGACGCCGCACCCGGCCGAGCACATCCGGCACGCGGTGGCGTAGTAGATGCTTTCGCCCGGCAGCGCCTCTTCCGGCGGGATCACGAAGGTTTCGATGGTCTCGTGCCGCTGCAGGTTGATCGTGCAGCCGCTCACTGCCACCGCCGTGCCGGTCAGCGCGCTGAGCTGGATAAACTGTCTACGGGAGATGTTCTTCGTCATAGCGCTACCCTTTAGTAATGGCACGTGACGCAGTCGGTCAGCCGCGTTGCCAGTTCGGGCGGCTGCTGCGCGCGGTGACAGCTCACGCAAAAGCCCATGTTCAGGTTGTAGGGCTGCGCGTAGTCCATCTGCGAGACGTTGCCGTGACAGGTCTCACAGGCGACGCCACTCGCCACATGGGGCCGGTGGTTGAACTGGACGAAGTCGGGCTGATCGTTGATCTTCACCCACTCGACCGGCCGCTTCTCATCCCAGACTTTGATGAGTTGGTCGATGTCGGGTTGATCCGCCGGGTCCTTCGGGTTCACGTTCAGGTGACAGCCCATGCACTTGTTTGTGGAAGGCAGGCCGGCGACCTCCCCGCGGACTGCCCCTGCGTGGCAGAAGAGGCAGTTGGCGCCCGCGGCGATGTGCTGGCTGTGGCGGTAGACCAGCGGCTGCGGCGGCGCGGCGAAGGCGCGTTGCAGGAAGAACACGCCTCCGACAGAAGCACCAGCCCTGCGGCGAGAGCCGCCGCAAGCCGCGGATGCTGCCGGATCAGTGATAGGATCATACTCACGCTCCAGTCTGTCTCGACCAGATGACCGGCGGGCGGGAAGCGCGCGCGGGACGTTCGGCGCGACGCGTCAGGCCCGCACAGGCCCGAAAAGCGTATTTGGGATAAAAGTTACAAGCAACCGAAACGAACAAAGAGAGCAGGGCATGGGGGAAAACTCTCTCTCCTTTCGCTATGAGGCTTGCTCGATCTGGCAAACCGAGCCGGGACAGCCTCGTGACGTTTGGGGGAACGCGCCACGATTATACATTAAGGTTCGCAGGCGCAAAAACGTCAATGTGAGCGCACTTCCTATTTGTTCCCCGCTTGCGCAATACCGGGGTCGCCGGCCGCGGCCTTGCGCGTGCGGGCAAGCCAGAACGCCACGAACACCAGGAGAATGGCGGCGAACGGGATGCCCACGAGGATCACGGTGTTGAGAGCGCGCGGCGTGATGACCTGCTGCAGAAAGAGCCCTTCGCTCGCGCCAAGCGGACCCGCCACGCGCACCGCGCCGTTCCAGGAGCCTTCTTCGGTGATGTCGATGTGCGCGGCGTAGTCGACCGAGTTGCCGGCGTCTTCGTGGGTGGCCGCGTGTTTGAGCGTGGTTCCGCCTTTCTCCAGCTCGACTTCCACCTGCGCGTCGCGCACGTTCACGCCCGTCTGCGGATCGCTCACCCGCACGACAAAGGTAACGGTTCCGGTGGCCGCGGGGTTGGGCGACGACGTGACCAGCAGCCGGTAGGGGCCGATCACCTGGTCGCCGATGAGCACGCGCGACCCACCCGGCCCCAGGTTTTCGGCTGCGGCCGCGCGCGCTGTCATTGCGATCAAGAACAGCGCGAGCCCGATCAGCGCGAGCCAGCGCCACGCAACCTTCCCCGGTTGCGAATGTTTCAAGGCCATTATCAGCCTCCAGAGACCATCATCATGGTGCCGCGCATCTCCATCGGTTGCAGCATGATCCAGATGCCGAACACCAGCATCAGCAGGACTAAGCCAATCCACGGCGCGGCGGCGCCGAGAGCGGCGTACGGCCCGCGGCGCGCGCCGGTCTGCTTACGGATTTCGCTGAGGTGATTCCCCGCGATCTGGACCGCGACGACGATCGACGCGATGGCGCCTGCGTAGAGCAGCGCGGCCTCGATAGGGAACAGCCACGATTGCGGCGTCAGCGGCCCCAGGTCCCACCGCGCGGCGCCGGCATATAGCCCGACATCGGACAGGAACGTCTGAACGACCGGCACGACGGTCAGCGCGCCGGTCAAGAAGTGGAACGCGTAGTGCGCGAGCCACATGGCGAAGCCCATCGGCGCGAGCGCCCAAACGTAGCGTCGCAACACCTCGCCCGCGCCTGCGCCCCGCGCCTGCGCGTGGGTGATCAGGCTGGCAGGCCCGAGCAAGGCCGCCGGAATCGCGACGAGGCCGAGGATGAACAGCAACACGAGGCCGGGAACGCGTGACTGGGTCTGGAGCAGGTTGGCCAGCCCCGCCTGCAGCGCATACACCGGGCGGATCATGGCGAACGCGTTCAGGAACGCGCCGAAGGTCAGCACGATCACGAGCGCGGCGAGGTCGCTGCGCTGCGAGAAGCGGCCGATGCCCGAACGCCAGGGATCGCTCCACAGCTCCTTCGTCGGCGTCCGCGCCACGATCCCGATGTTATCGCGCGGGCAGGCGTGGATACAGTCGAGACAGAAGGTGCAGTCCATGTTGCCGACTTTGCGCTCCTGGAACAGCGCCAACTCGCAGCCGCGTTCGCCGTTTGCGCCGCGCACAGTCATGCCGTGAAGCGTGATGGGCGTGGGCGCGGGACGGGCGGTGATGCAGTCCTTCGTCCGGCACCCGGCGCAGACGCCCGAGTCGCGCACTTTGATCTCCAGCGGGGAGATGAGCGAGCCGAAGAAGTTGAACTGGCCGAGCGGGCAGACGTGCTTGCAGAACGCCGCGCCCTGGAAGACCGTGTCAACGGCGATGGCGACCGCGAAGTACGCGAGCGCGACCCAGGCCGTCCACCACGGGGTCGACCAAAGCGCGAACAGTTCATAGGCGAAGAAGAAGAGGACGATGAGCCCGATGGCCACCCACTTGTTGCGCACGACGGCTGGGACGGGACGTCCGCCGCGGAGCCAGTGCTCGCGCACCCAGCGCCCCGCGCGGCGGGGGAGCATGAACGGGCAGGCCATGCAGAAGAGGTTTCCGGCGACAAGCAGCGCGAGGACGACGAAGCCGCGGTAATGGAGCCAGACGCCGACCGTGGCGAGGTTCTTGGGCGCGAGCTGCGGACCGACCAACCCGTCGAAGATGATCAGGGCGGCGAGCAGAAAGACAGGGATCTGCATGGCGAGCCGCGCGTGCCGCCACTTGAGGAAGCGGCCGACGACCGGCCAGGTCAATACATCAACGCGCGGCGCGCGAGCAATCGCGGTCATAAATAAAACGTCAACACAAAGACACGAAGACACAAGGACAC
>JALOOB010000484.1 GCA_025454635.1 Anaerolineae bacterium | reverse complement strand
GTGCCCGACATCGTATCGCTGCCAGTGGCGCCGCCCCCGGTGGCGGAGCCCCCCTGATTGCCCGCTTCACCCTGGCCGGCGCAGCCTGCGACGACCATGGCGAAGATCACTGCCATTGCCAAAACCAAGAACCGAGTATTCTTCACACTTTCCTCCAAGTCAATACATTTTTTCCAGTGATCATATTTATGATCGTCAAATATTATGGACTCTTTCGAATCATGCGTCATCGTCTTAATGGCGTAACTTTGCCAGATGCCCGTTAAGCCTGCCGCAGCATCTGGTACGCCAGGTTCTCCAGCCCAGCGGGATCGCACGCCTGCCCGTTCGCCTGCGCGAGCGTGCCGGAGAAAGCGCGCGGCCCATCGCCCGCCGGGTTATCGGCGAGGACGTAGAAGCGCACGACCGGACACCCGTAGCCCGCCATGCGAACCGCCGGCGCGATGGCGATCTGCGCGCCAGGCTGCCCCACGTAGTCGATACGCGCACCGTTCAGAGCGCCAAGATCGGCCAGGTCCGCGCGCACCCACTGCTCGATACCGTTCTGCGGCGTAGTGCGCACCCACACCACGTCCATCACGTACCCGCGGCCCTCATAGTTGCCCTGAAGATGCGCCGTGTCGCCCAGCCGGTCCATGCTCCAACCGGACGGGTAGGCGAAAGAGAATGCGTTGAAGAAACGCGTGCTCTGCCATCCGGCCCCTTGCGGTGTCGCAGTCCCCGCAGCGGGGGCCGGCACGGGCGGCGAGGATGCGCCTCCGGCCGGCCGCGTCGTCATCGGCGCCGGCGTCTGCCCCTGCCCGATTCGCGCGAGGTACTGATCGATCAGGCTGTTGAGAGCCGCGGTGTTGCATGCAGCGCCGCGTTCCTGCGAGACGAGGCCGAACGCCTGCCGATCATTGTTGCCCGCGGGGTTTTCGGTCCACAGGTAGACATAGGCAACGGGGCAGGTATAGCTCGCGTCCTTCACTCCGGTGATCACTGCGACCTGAGTCCGGCCTGCGTCGACGAAACGCGCGCTGCCGGAAGGAAGGCCCAGCCGGCCCAGTTCGCTCCCGACCCAGTCACGCAGTGAGCCGTGGTCGACCTGCGTCGCGCGGGTCAACTGGAAGAGATAGCCCGCGCCCTGCCACGTCCCGGTGAGCGCGAGGGCGTCTCCCCGCTCCACGGCCCGCCACCCCGGTGGGTAGGCGAACGGAAACGCGTCTTTGAAGCGCCCCAGTTGCCAACCGCCGCGATCGTCGTCGCGTCCGGGGAGGAAGCGCGAACGGAAATCGCGCAGCCAGGCGCCCAGGCCCCGGCCGGGGCCGCCGCTGCTCACGCTCTCGTTGTTTGGACCGGCGCTGTTGCCCTGCCCATTCCCGTTGCCGTTGTTGCCCTTGTTCTTGTCGTCCTTCTTGTTGTCCTTGGCGCCCTTGCCGTTATCCTTGTCGTCCTTACCCTTGTCGCCTCCACCGTCGTCGCGCTGGAACGAAGCGACCGGCGCATCTGCGCTGACCGCGGCCGGCGGCCAGCCGACCAGGCCGACCGCGAGGACAATCAAGAGCGCAAGGATGCTGTGCCTTATCCGATCCATCTCCTGCCTCCCCTTAAGCGGCCGGCCGGTGGCCGTCCGCCAAGTTCGCGAATCAATCCAGCCGAGCCTCCGCGATCAGCGCATCGGCCAGGCGCTCCGTGTTTGGCGGGCTGCACTGTTCGCCGCTTGTCTGTGTCACCGTGATAATGATGCGATGCAGCGCACCGGCCAGGTCGCCCTCCTGCCCGTAGACGCGGGCCGAAGGACACTCAGCGTCCGCCTGCAGCGTCAGATTCGATGCCTTGAGCGCGTCCACTTCGGTCACGGAAACCTTCGTGAGCGCGGCCTCCGGCTGCCCCAACGCGGCAAGGTCGGCCTTTGCCCAGCCTTCGAGATCGTCACCCTCGACGTCAACCGGCCGGGTCATCTCGACGCGGTATGACTGATCGCCGTACTGACCTGTGAAGACCATGCCGTCGGCCGACTCCTCGGCCTGCCAGCCGTCGGGGTATCCGATACTCCAGTTGTCAAGGAACGCGCCGCGCTCCCAACCGCCGGTCTGGCCCGCTTCGGGCGTGCTGCCGAGAATGGACGGCACTTCACCGGCGGCCGCGCTCTCCGCGTCCGCTTCGGCTGGATCGACGACCTCGGGCGAAGGCGTCAACCGCGCGGCGGCCTGGCCGCCTACAGCCGCGTCCGCGGCCTCCTGTCCCTGGCTTGCCTCCGTGCCGACGCCACAGCCGGCAAGCAACCCTCCGAGCAATGCCAAAATCGCAAAACCCAACGATACGCGCTTCATGCTCCATCCTCCCACTGACTCACATCTCATCCATTTCTACACGACTGGTCTGCAATAAAAGTTCCACACACAAAGAGGCCGCGTATCGCGCCGTTAACGGCGCGATACGCGGCTCGACCTGAACCCACCCGCCATCATCGCGACCACGACGCCGCGCCCTGGGTCTTCGGCGGCGTGCTCATCGCCCTGGGCGTCTTCCTGCTGCTGCGGAACATCACCGGATGGAACCTCGGCAACTGGTGGGCGCTCTTCATCCTGATCCCGGCTTTCGGCTCGCTGGCGAAGGGCTGGCAGCTTTATCAGCAGGAAGGCGAGATCAACGCAGAGGTCCGCGGGCCGTTGATCGGCGGCGTCGTGCTGCTGTTCGTCTTCGCCATGTTCTTCTTCGGCTTCAACTGGGCGCTCTTCTGGCCCGTTCTGCTGATCGTGATCGGCATCGGCGCGTTGATCGGGGTGTTCGCCCGCAATTAGCCGCAAATGGAAGTGTAGCAACAGCTACACAGGATGGGGCGTGGAAAGATGACCGCATGTCGACCGAGCTGCCACTTCTGAGCGCCTACCTCCATGCGACCGGCCTTGCGTGGGATGAGATCATCCCGATGACGCTGATTGGGCTTACGATTGCCGCAGGGGTGATCCTGTTCGTGTTTGCCCGCAGATTCAAGCCGGGCGACGAAGAGAACGACACTCGCGACAATTCCTCTCGGTAGATGAAGCGTCAATAGGAAGGGCCTGGGTGAGCGTCACCCAGGCCCTTGTCGCGCTTATTGTCCGCTGCGCCCGACGCTCAGGCCGCGCGCAGGCCATTCTGCCGCGCCATGCGCGCAGCATCCCGGCGGTTTCCCAGTTCGAGCTTCTCAAGAATACGCAGCACGTGGTTGCGGACGGATTTCTCAGACACATACAACCGCTGCGCGATCTCCTCGTTTGTGGCGTCGACGGAGAGTTGCTCCATCACCTTCAGTTCGCTTCGATTGAGCCTGTCCAGTGGATGGCCGTTTGTTTCGGCAACGGCATACCAGGCGGTGACCCCAGGTGTCTTCATAGTCGTCCTCCGGGGCGCCCCAATTCAGGGGCGCGCTTTCGTCACGGGGAGTGACGGCGACTTTTACTGTACACTGGGATGAACGTTGCAACATCCGTTAAAGTAACGGTCGCGCAGTGTGACAAATGACGTATTTTTTACTCCACCTTTGTCACATTATGCGCAACTCCGCTTAACCTCGCGTGTTAACCCAATGGTTGCGGCCGGCATCGTAACCATCCCACACGGAGGTCTTTTCCCTTATGCCTGGGCTTGACGCTGACACCCTCCAGATGGTCCTGTCAACGCTGCAGAAATACGCAGACAAGAAACTCCCCGACAGCTATCTGCTCGAACTCGACCACAAGGACGAGTTCCCGCGCAAGGTCCTCAAAGAACTATATGACCCCGGCAAACTCGGGCTCCACCTGGTCTTTATCCCTGAGAAGTTCGGCGGGCTTGGCGGCGGCGCGTACGACATTTACCGCGTCTCCGAGATCATGGCCGCCATGGATCTCGGCATCGCTACGGGCGTGCTCGCGACGTTCCTCGGGAGCGACCCGATCACGGTCGGCGGCACGGAGGAGCAGCAGGCGCACTGGATGGGGCGCATCGCGGACGAGGGGCTGTTGGTGGCGTACGGCGCGACCGAACCGCAGGCGGGCAGCGACCTGGCCGCGCTCAAGACGCGCGCCGAGCCGGTCACAGAGGGCGACAAGATCGTCGGATACAAAATCACCGGCCGCAAACAGTGGATCTCCAACGGCGGAGAGGCGACTGTCTACACCGTGCTCGCGCTGGCGCCCGGCGGCCCAACGTGGTTCGTCGTGGAGCGCGGCGCCGAGGGCTTCACGCAGGGCAAGGGCGAGGATAAGCACGGCATCCGCGCCAGCAACACCGCGGCGCTCTTCCTTGAAGATGTCTTTGTGCCCGTCGACCGCATGATCGGCGGCGTGGAGGGGCAGGGCTTGCTCCAGGCGCAGGCGGTGTTCGGCTACACGCGGTTGATGGTCGCAGCCTTTGGCCTCGGCGCGGGGTGGGCGGCGTTGAAGCGGGCCATCCGGTATTCTCAGCAGCGCATCCAGGCCGGCGCGCCCCTGTCGCAAAAGCAGGGCTACACGCACAAGCTAATCGTGCCGAACGCGGCCCGGCTGGAAGCCGCGCGCGCGTACATCGAGTGGACCGCGGCGCGCATCGACGACGGCGCGGGCAATCTCCAGACCGAAGGCGCGGTCGCGAAGTACATGGCAACCGAAGCCGGCAACAAGGCCGCGGAAGACGCGATTCAGGCGCTCGGCGGCTATGGTTACGCAAAAGAGTACATGGTCGAGAAGATCAAGCGCGACGTGCGCATCACAACGATCTACGAGGGCACGTCCGAGATCATGGAGTGGACCATCTCGCGCGACCGCAGCCGCCGCGCTGGCGCTACGCGCGTTGGCCGCGATCCTCGAACGCGCGCGCGTCGAGCGGCTCACCCGCAACCAGCACGTGCTCTTCCGGCTCGGCGAGTTGATCGCCTGGGCCGAGACGGCCGCCGTGTTCTGCGAGCGCGCGGCGACCAAGCCGACGACCGCGATTAACTTGAACGCGGAAACCGAGCGGACGCTGGCGCGCATCTTTGCGCGCGAGGCTGCGCTGAAAGTGGCGACGGCGCAGCGGCTGACCTGGCCGCGCAGCTCCGCCTTCCCGAAGTGTACGCGGCGCAAGCGGGTCAGCTCCAGGACATGGACGCGGCCGCGGCGCGGCTCAACGAGGCCTTCCCGGCCTAGATCATCAGGCTCCCGAGCTTCGGAGGAAATAGGATATGGGTTCTGCCGCAGATCGAGCTGTCGCGATCGTGGGTCTGGGCGCCATCATGCCCGACGCGCACGGCGCGCGCGCTTTCTGGGAAAACATCAAAGCCAAACGTTACAGCATCACCGAAGTCCCGTCGCAGCGCTGGCGCGTCGACGATTACTACGACCCTGACCCCGCCGCGCCGGATAAGACGTATTCTAAAATCGGCGGCTGGGTGCGCGGGTTCCAGTTCGACTGGAAGCAGCACCGGATCCCCCCGAAGGTCGCGGCGGCGATGGACGAGGGCCAGCAGTGGGCCGTAACGATTGCCGCCGAGGCGCTCGCGGACTACGGCTACCCTGCCCGCCCTCTCGACACGGAGCGAACCGGCGTCATCCTCGGCACCGCAATCGGCGGCGAACAGCACTACATCACGTCCCTGCGCATTATGTCGCCCGAGCTTGCGCGACTTCTCGAAGATGGCGAGGCGTTCGCCGCGCTGCCCAATGGGACGCGGCGCAAAGTGCTCGACGAATGGCGGCAGGCGGTCGCGCGCGCCTTCCCGGAGATCACCGAAGACACCATGCCCGGCGAGCTGCCCAACATCATCGCGGGCCGGGTCGCCAACGTGCTTAACCTGCGCGGGCCGAACTTCATCGCGGACGCTGCGTGCGCGTCCTCGTTCGCAGCCATCGCATCGGCCATCGA
>JALOOB010000483.1 GCA_025454635.1 Anaerolineae bacterium | reverse complement strand
CCTACGAAACCGTCATCGGGCTGGAAGTCCACGCCCAGGTGCTCACCGAATCCAAGATGTTCTGCGGGTGCTCGGCCCACTATGCCAGCGCGGCGCCCAACACACACGTCTGTCCAGTCTGCATGGCCCTCCCCGGCAGCCTGCCTGTCATCAACCGGGCCGCCGTCGAAAAGACGCTCCTCGCCGGGCTTGCCCTCAACTGCGGCATCTCTGAGCGCGCCGTCTTCGCGCGCAAGAACTACCACTACGCCGACCTGCCCAAAGGCTACCAGATCAGCCAGTACGAGCTCCCCTTCTGCCGCGACGGCTGGCTTGAGATCGAGACGACCGCCGGGAAGAAGCGCATCGGCATCACCCGCGCGCACCTCGAAGAAGACACCGGTAAGCTCGTCCACGCCGTCGAGGGCGGCCGCCTGATGGCCGACCGGCAGCCTGCCGCCCGGCAGCTTGCTGCCGCGGAGACGCAAACGCTCGTCGACCTGAACCGAGCGGGCACACCCCTGCTCGAAATCGTCACCGAGCCGGACATCCGCTCGCCCGAGGAAGCCTACGCCTACCTTGTCGAGTTGCAGCGCATCCTCCGCTACCTCCGCGTCAGCACCGCGGACATGGAGAAGGGCGCCATGCGCTGCGAGGCGAACGTCAGCGTCCGCCCCGCCGGCCAGCAGGCGTTCGGGACAAAGGTCGAGGTCAAGAACCTCAACAGCTTCCGCTCCGTGCGGCTCGCGCTCGAATACGAGGTGCGGCGGCAGGTCGACGCGCTCGAACGCGGGGAGAAGGTCGTGCAGGTGACGATGGGGTGGGACGAAGAAGCCGGGCGCACGGTCCTGCAGCGCAGCAAGGAGTCGTCAGACGACTACCGTTACTTCCCCGAGCCCGACTTGCCGCCCGTGGACGTCAGCCGCGCGTGGGTGACCGCGCTCGCCGCCGGCCTCCCCGAACTGCCCGCCGCGAAAGCCGCCCGCTTCGTCGCAGAGTACGCCCTCGACGAAAAGGACGCCGCGCTGCTTGCGGAAGACCGCGCGGTGAGCGAGTTCTTCGAAGCCACGCTACGCGCGCTTGCCGCGGCGGACTTCGGCGCGGGAGCGCCTCCGTCCGCCGCGGCCAAACTCGCCTTCAACTGGATCACCGGCGAGCTATTCCGGCTTATGAAGGCGAGCGGCGTCGAGATCGACGCGGTCAAAGTCACCCCCGCCGCGCTTGCCGCGCTCCTCGCCATGCTCCAGTCGGGCCGGCTCAATCAGAACGGCGCCAAGGCCGCGCTCGCCGCCATGTTCGAGTCCGGCCGCGACCCCGCGCAGGTCGCGCAGGAGCTCGGCCTCACCCAGGTCAGCGACGCCGGCGCGCTTGCGTCAATTGTAGCAAAAGTCATAGAGGCGAACGGCGACGAGGTCCTAAAGTACCGGTCAGGCAAGGAGAGCGTCTTCAACTGGCTGCTCGGCCAGATCATGCGCGAGACGCGCGGCCGGGGCAACCCGGCGCTGGTGCGGGAGCTGTTGGAGGCCGCGCTCAAAGAGTAAGCGCTGCGGTGGTAGCGCCGCTGACGGAGCAACCCATGTCCTTTGACCGGGCCATCGAGGAGATCATCCAGGCCGCCATGGCGCGCGGCGAGTTCAGTAACCTTAAGGGCGCGGGCAAGCCCCAGGATCACTCGGACTACTTCTCTATGCCCGAGGAAGACCGGCTCGCCAACACCGTGCTCAAGAACTCCGGCTTCGTGCCGCCCGAAGTCGAGCTGCTCAAGGAAATGGACGCGCTGCGCGCCCGCCTGAGCGCGTCAAAGTCCGACGCCGACCGCCGCGAATTGACGAAACAGCTCGACGAGAAGCAGCTCGCCTTCGATCTGCTGCAGGAACAGAAGGCCGCGGCCCGCCGCCGCGCTCGCAAAATAAAGTAGGACCGCCCGGGCATGAATGCCACGGGCTACTTGGCGGCGCCTCCTGAAGGGGGCGTCCGCTCCGCAATAGTGCGCTAGCCCGGTTCACCGGGCGCTGTTTAGTAGCCCGTGGCATTCATGCCCGGGCGAACGCACCGGAAAAGGTCCTCTTGCAGGAGGCGGAACCGATGGTCCGTTTGTCTCGCTCGCTCGAACGCATTTCAAGGGGCTGGGTGGCCCTCCTGGCTGTCGTCATCTTCTTCGTCTTCACGCCCCTCGTCCTGCCCGGCCAGGCTGCCCGCTTCGAGGAAGTCGCGGGCGACGGCCCCTCGCCCGACCAGTCCTTCCTCTACACCCCTTCCGACCTCTACGAGATGGCCGAAGCATACGGCCCCGCCGGCCGCGCCGCCTATGTGCAGGCCCGCTGGACCTTCGACGTCATCTGGCCCATCGTCTACACCTTCGCGCTCTTCACCGCGATCAGTTGGCTCGGCAAGCGCGCCTTTCCCGAAGGCAGCAAAGCCCGCCTGCTCAACCTTGTCCCCATCCTCGGCCTGCTCTTCGACTACCTGGAAAACATCTGCGCGTCCATCGTCATGGCGCGCTACCCCGCGCAGACGCCGGTCGTCGACCTGCTCGCGACCATCTTCACGCC
>JALOOB010000160.1 GCA_025454635.1 Anaerolineae bacterium | reverse complement strand
CGCGGTGATGTGGTGCGCGTCCGCTGTATTGCCGTAACCGACGAGTTCGCCGTAGATGCGCGCCCCGCGCGCCCGCGCCTTGTCGAGCCGTTCGAGGATTACTACGCCCGCTCCTTCAGCCATGACAAAGCCGTCGCGGTCACGGTCAAAGGGCCGGCTTGCGCGCGCCGGTTCGTCATTCCGGCTGCTCAGGGCCTGCATGTTCTCGAAGCCGGCGAGCGCCATGGGCACCATCGCGGCTTCCGTGCCACCGGCGATCATCATGTCCGCCCGGCCGCGGCGGATGATCTCCGCGGCCTCGCCAAGCGCGTGGCTGCCCGTGGCGCAGGCAGTGGCGAGGGCCAGGTTCGGGCCGCGGGCGCCGAGCGTAATGCTGATGTGGGCGGACGCGCTGTTCAGCATGAGCGCAGGCACCGCAAACGGGCTCACGCGGCGCGGACCGCGCTCGACGAGTGCGGTCTGGTTGTCGAGGATCGTGTGGACGCCGCCGATGCCCGACCCAATGATTACGCCGACGCGGCGCGGGTCCGCCTGCTCCATCCGGAAACACGCATCGGCCATCGCCTCATGGCAGGCCGCAACTCCATCCGCCGCGCCACCTGCTTGTCGACAAAGCGCGTCGGATCAAAGTCCTTCACTTCGCCCGCGATGCGTATTTTGAATGCGGAAGTGTCGAACGCTGTGATGGGGCCGATGCCCGAGCGACCCGCCAGAAGGGATGACCACGTGGTGGGCGCATCGTTGCCAACGGGAGTCACCACACCGATGCCAGTGGCGACGACGCGCTGGTTGTCTGCTCTAGTCAAGAGAACCTCCTGGGAAAACGCTTAAGGGGAAACCGGGGAGATGGGACTGCAACCCGGCAACCATTCGCGATTAACACAAAGGGAGCGCAAAGGACGCGACAGTCGCCTATACCGACGCGGAATCCCGCATTCGTCGCGGCATCCCCATTTGCGTGGGCGGGAGGATTGCCGTACCATACCTGTGACGTCCCACTCTGAGGTCTCTCGATGAAGATCACCAAGGCCGTCATCACTGCGGCCGGACCCAAGCAGCGCTCCCTGCCCCTGCAAACCCTCGTCGATTGCGACGGCGCGCAGAAATCCGTGCTGCGAATCATCCTCGAAGAGGCGCGCCGGGCCGGGATTGACGACATCTGCGTCGTCGTCAGCCCCGGCGACGAAGGTCCCTATGCCGAGGCGGCGGGTGACGTAGCCGCCCGGCTGACCTTTGTCGCGCAGACCGAGCCGCGGGGCTATGGCGACGCGGTGCTACGGGCGCGCCCGTTCACAGGCGATGAACCCTTCCTCCACCTGGTCGGCGACCACCTCTGGGTCAGCGGCGAGGCGTTGGGGTGCGCCGAGCAATTGGTCAAGGTCGCGGAACAGGAGGCGTGCCTCGTCAGCGCGGTGCAGGCGTCGCGGGAAACCTTGCTCCCGTACTACGGCACGGTCGGCGGTCGCCGGCTTCCTGGCCGGCACGACCTTTACCTCGTCGAAGACGTGATGGAGAAGCCGACGCCGACCGAGGCGGAGCAGCGCTTGCTCGTGCCGGGGTTGCGCGCCGGCCATTACCTCTGCTTCTTCGGCATGCACGTCCTCACCCCCGGCGTCATGTCGATCCTGGACGAGATCGTCAGCCAGGGCAGCCGCGGCAGCGCATTGTCGAAGGCGTTGGCGATCGCAGCGCAGCGCGAGCGCTATCTCGCGCTCGAGCGCGCGTGGTTCCGCTATGACGTGGGCGTCCAGTATGGCCTTCTGACCGCGCAGCTCGCGCTTGCGCTCTCCGGCAAGGACCGCGCGCTCGTGCTCTCGCTTCTCCTCGAACTCCTTGCGCACCGCCAAATGGGCGGCGGGCAGGAGGCCGCGTGACCGGCCAGCTCCAGCGAATCATCACCGCCACCGATTCCGAAATCCGCAACCGCTCCGTCGACGCATGGGCGCGCGCGGCCGAGCGCGACGAACTGCTCGCTGAGTGCGCGGACCTGGATCAGTTCCGGCGGCAGAGCGACAATCTCTACGAACGGGTGCGAGCGCTCTTCTTCCTTTACGACATCCACCGGTTCCACCTACCCGAAAAGCCGGGCGTGCCGCAGCGCGGATTCGTGCCCTTTGGCGGATACAACTATCTGCTGGGGCGACGCTTCGAGGAAGCGATCGACGTCTTCCTGCGCGAGCAGTCAAATCAGGGGCCGAACCAGTCGATTTCCAGCGCGCTTGCGGCGGCATACCACCGGCTCGGCTTTCAGACGCTCGCGGATCAGGTGCGGCGCAGCGTCCGCTCGGTCCGCGGCAACCAGTGGATGTTCCGCATCGGCCACCCGTCTGACCAGCCGCTGCGCGTGCGCCCGGAGCTGCTCGCCCGCGCCGCGCCGGACTGGCCGTATCCCATCCTGCGCGAAACGACGCCCGTCCGCATGGACCTCTCGCACAGCGCATGGAGCGATATCTTCTTTCTCGGTATGGACTATCCCGAAGGCGCGCGCGTCCTCAACATCTCGGTGGACCTGGGGGTGCGCGGCCGGGATGCGAGCCCGCGGCCGCCGGTGGAAGCCTATCTGCGGGTGATCGACGAGCCGGTGCTGCGGCTGGCAAGCGTGGATCTCGGCGCGCGCGCCGATCTCACTGACCTCGCAGAGGTTTTCGACTTTGCGCGCGATTACCTCGGCCTGCTGAAAGCTGCGCTGATCGCGTCCGGGCTGGTGCCGCCGGGCATGGAAGGCTCGGAAGAGCGGCTGGCCGATCTCCTTGCGCAACTGGTTGGCCCCGGCCGCGGGCTGGAACTGGTAAGCAACGTCAACGGCATTCCGAAGGGATCCAGGCTGGCCGTGTCCACCAACCTGCTGGCGTGCCTGATTGCCTGCTGTATGCGCGCCACCGGTCAGGCCCGGTCGCTCACCGGGCAGTTGGACGAGCGCGAGCGCCGGCTGGTGGCCGCCCGCGCGATCCTGGGCGAGTGGCTGGCCGGATCGGGCGGCGGCTGGCAGGACTCGGGCGGCGTCTGGCCGGGCGTGAAACTGATTTCCGGCGCTCTTGCCGAGCCGGGAGACCCGGAGCACGGCATCAGCCGGGGACGGTTGCTCCCTGCGCATCGCATCTGCGGCACGGACGAGGTGACCGAGTCGACGCGGCAGGCGCTCCAGGATAGCCTGGTGCTCGCGCACGGGGGCATGGCGCAAAACGTTGGCCCGATCCTCGAAATGGTCACGGAGAAGTACCTGCTGCGCTCCGAGGCCGAATGGGAGGGACGACAGGAAGCGTGCCGCATCCTCGACCAGGTCGTGGCTGCGCTGGGTGAGGGCGACGTCCGGCGGATCGGGGCGGTGACTTCGCGCAATTTCGCCGGCCCCATTCAGGCGATCATCCCCTGGGCCAGCAACCTGTACACAGAGCGCCTTATAGAACGGGCGCGCGCGGAGTACGGCGAGCGGTTCTGGGGCTTCTGGATGCTCGGGGGGATGTCGGGCGGCGGCATGGGGTTCATCTTCGACCCGCGCACTCGCGAAGCGGCGCAAGACGGGATGCAGGCGATCATGTCGCGCGCAAAGGCCGAGTTGGAGTCAGCTTTGCCCTTTGCCATGGAGCCGGTCGTCTACGATTTTGCCATCAACGAGCGCGGCACGTGGGCGACTCTGCTCGGCGGCGACGCAAACCGCGGCGCGCTGCCGCTGATGCCTGCGGGCTACTACGCCATGGTGGCGCCTGAGTTGGTCCGGCTGGATCGGCGGGAACTGTCTGCCTCGCGCCGCGTCGAGCTGAACCTGTTTGCCTCGGCCACCCGCAGCGCTCCGGAACTGGCCGGGATGGTGCAGACGCTCTTTGACCGCCTCCTGCCGTCCAGCGCGGAAGGGGCCGGCCGCAGCGCGGCCGCTTCGCTCGACACGTTGCTCGCCGAGCACGGTTTCGACGCGATCCAACACGAGCAGATCCGAGCGGACCTGCGCGCGGGGCGGCTCGGACTGGCGCAAAACCGGCTCCCCGCAAACACAGATATCCGCGACGTTGCGCCGGCTGACGTGTTTGACGCGAGCGAGAGCCTCGAACCGCTCGAACGGTGGCGGGCGGGTGGCCTGGACGCCCTTCGCGCGGGGGCGGTGGCGGTCGTCACCCTGGCGGGCGGCGTGGGCACGCGGTGGACGCAGGGCGCGGGCGTGGTCAAGGCGCTGCACCCGTTCTGCCGGCTCGCCGGGCGGCATCGTTCGTTTCTGGAGACGCACCTGGCGAAGAGCCGGCGCCGGGGCGCGCTCGCGGGCGTGGCCCTGCCCCATGTCATCACGACGAGCTACCTGACTCACGACCGGATCGCGGCCTACCTCGCGGCCGAGCAGAACTACGGGTATGAGGGCCCGCTGCTCCTCTCGCCGGGCCGGGCGATCGGTCTGCGGCTCATCCCGATGGCGCGCGACCTCCGCTTCGCCTGGGAGGAGATGCCGCAGCAGTTGTTGGACGAGCAGGCGCAGAAAGTGCGCGACAGTCTGCGCTCCGCGCTGATTCACTGGGCGGAAAGCGCGGGCGAGGGCCGCGACTACACGGACAACCTGCCGATGCAGTGCCTGCACCCGGTCGGTCACTGGTACGAAGTGCCGAACATGCTGAAGAACGGCGTGCTGGCGCGGCTGCTTGCCGAGCGCCCGAACCTCGAAGCGCTTATGATGCACAACGTGGATGCGCTGGGCGCCGACGTCGACCCCGGCGTTCTCGGGTGGGTCCTGGAAAACGGGGGCGCGCTCACGACCGAAGTCATCGCGCGCAGCATCGAAGATCGCGGCGGCGGGCTCGCGCGCGTGGACGGCCGGCCGCGCCTGGTGGAGGGCCTCGCGATGCCGCGCGAGGAGGACGAGTTCGGCCTGTCCTACTACAATTCGGCGACGTACTGGCTGCGCATCGACCCGCTGCTGGCCGTGTTCGACCTGACACGCGAGACGGTCATTGCCGCAGCGCGCGGAGACGCGCTGGCCGAAGAGGCGATCACCACAGGGGTGCGCCAGTTGGCCGCGCGCATGCCGACCTACATTACGCTGAAAGAGGTTAAGAAGCGGTGGGGGCACGGCCAGGAAGACATCTTCCCTGTCGCGCAATTTGAAAAGCTGTGGGGCGACATGACCGCGCTCGGCGAACTCCCATGTCGCTTCATCGCCGTCCCGCGGCGCCGGGGCCAGAACCTGAAGGACCAGGCCCAGCTGGACGGCTGGCTGCGCGACGGGTCGGCCGCATATGTTGAGGCAATCTGTCAATGGAACTGAACCGACGACCGGAGGCATGAACGGAGATGTTCATACTTCTCACTGGAAAAGGCGGAGCGGGCAAGACCACGGCGTGCTGGAAGGCGCTACCGGGCTTGCGCGCGGGCGGAACCAGGATGGCGGGATTTATTTCGCCGCCGCTGCTCGATGCGGCGGGCAAGAAGACCGGCATCGAGATGCTCAACCTCGCGACCGGCGAGCATCACACCTTCGCGCGCGTGGTCAGCCGCGACGAGAATCCCGACGTCGGGGTGTACCGGCTCGAAGCCGACGCCATTGACTGGGCGCGGGGCGTGCTCGCCGCGGCGCTCTTTTCCGATATCGACCTTCTGGTCATCGACGAGATCGGCCCGCTCGAACTGCACCGGGGCGGGGGCTTTGCCTTTGCGCTCGAACCGCTTTCCGATCCCGAGCGCATCCCGAACGCGATCGCCATCGTGCGCCTCGAACTGGTGGACGAGTTGGCCGAGCGCCTGGGCCGTCCGGACATGGTGCGCGTCGAAGTGACGCCCGACCGCCGCGGCGATGCGCACGCGCAAATCGTCAAACTCGTGAAGGCAGCCCGCGACCGCGCGGGAGGGCAGGCCTAACCGCGACGCCGCGCCAGTCAACGGAGCAGCTTTGAGCAACCTCACCCCATCCGACAAGTACGGCATCGCGGCTGCTATCGCCCTGATGCTGATGGTCGCGATCAACAACGCCGTGGTCATGTTGGTCCTCTCGCTCGCCGGACTCGTTGCCGGCTTCTGGATCGTGCGACGCGGCGAGGTTCGCCGCGTCGCGTTCGTCGCCTTTGCCGCATTTGCTATCGCGGCGGTCTTTGCCGTCATGGGCTTGGTCCGCGCCGCGTAAATCGTCACGCTGCCCGACGGCGTTTCCGTTTCTTTCCGAGAGACCGATGACCGAAAGCGCACCTTCCTTCCAGGGACAATCCAACCCCGCCGTCGTGATCATCTTCGGCGCCAGCGGCGACCTGACGCAGCGGAAGCTGATCCCCGCGCTCTACACGCTCTACGCGGAGGGGCGACTCGGCGAGCAGTTCGCCGTCGTCGGCGTTGCGCGCAGCGAACTGGGCGCGGGCAAAAGCAAGGGCGGCGCGGAGGGGTTCAGGCAACACTTGCGCGAGATGGCGCTCAAGAACGCGCGCATAGACGACCGCGCGGGCGCCAAGTGGAACAGCTTTGCCGAGCACCTGCACTACTGCCAGGGCGAGTACGATGCCGGGGAGACGTATCAGCGCCTCGCCGAGTTGCTTTCCGAGCTCGACACGCGCTTCGACACGGTCGGCAACCGGCTGTTCTACCTCTCAACTCCGCCGCAGCTCTACCCGGTCATCGTCGAGCAACTCGGCAAGGCCGGGCTGCAGAAAAGCCGCGGCTTCGCGCGCATTATCGTGGAGAAGCCGTTCGGCCGCGATCTGGACAGCGCGCAGGATCTCAATCGCCGCGTGCACAAGGTCTTTGACGAGGGGCAGGTCTACCGCATCGACCATTATCTCGGCAAGGAGACGGTCCAGAATATCCTCGCCTTCCGCTTTGCCAACGCGATCTGGGAGCCGCTGTGGAACCGGAACTACGTCGACCACGTGCAGATCACCGCATCGGAGACGGTGGGCGTCGAGGGGCGCGCGGGCTACTACGAAAGCGCAGGCGTGCTGCGCGACGTCTTCCAGAACCACCTGCTGCAACTCCTGACGCTGACGTGCATGGAACCGCCCGCAGCCTTCAACGCCAAGTTCCTGCGCGACGAGAAGGTGAAGGTTCTGCAGGCGGTGCGCCGCCTCGCGCCGCAGGACATCGCCTCGTCGACCGTGCGCGGCCAATACCGCACCTATCGCGACGAGCCGGGAGTCAAGAAGGGATCGACGACCGCCACCTTCGGCGCGGTCTGTCTCCACGTGGATAACTGGCGCTGGCAGGGCGTGCCGTTCTACCTGCGCTCCGGTAAGCTGCTGCCTGCCAAAGTCACCGAGATCACCGTGCAGTTCAAGGATGTGCCGCACCAACTCTTCCCACGCGAACCTGGCGCCGACGCCAAGGGGCGCAACACCGGCGCGCCGCACGCCAATTTCCTGAGCCTGTGCATCCAGCCCGATGAGGGTGTCCACCTGCGCATCGAGGCGAAGATGCCCGGCCAGGGGATGCGGATGCGTTCGGTCGAGATGGAATTCGACTTCGGCGACGCGTTCGGCAAGGCCGCGCTGCCCGACGCGTACGAGCGGCTCCTGCTCGACGCGCTCGCGGGCGACGCTTCGCTCTTCGCCCGCGCGGACGAGATCGAGCAAAGCTGGCAGATCATCGACCCCGTCATCGCCGGCTGGGAGCAGGGCACCGCGCCCGTGGCAGGCGAATGGCAGGCCATCACCGCGCCCGCGCTGGAATTCTACGAGCAGGGAACGTGGGGGCCGCTCGGCGCAGACCAGATGCTCGCCCGCGGGGGCCGGCACTGGCGGCTCGGCTGCTACCGCGAGCCAAAGCCGACCGAAGAACGCGCGGAGACCGACCCGGAGCAGACCGACCTGTGATTACGCGCGTCCTGCCATCTGCCGGCCGGGTTGCGGAGGCCGCGGCAGAATCCTTTGTCAGCACTGCGGCGATGGCGATGAACGCGTACGGGCGCTGCGCGGTGGCCTTGGCGGGCGGTTCCACGCCTGAAAACCTCTACCGGCTGCTGGCGTCGCCCGCGTACAGGGGCCAGGTGGACTGGTCGCGGCTCGAGGTGTTCTTCGGCGACGAACGCTGCGTGAATGCCGAGTCCGAGTTCAGCAATTACGGGAAGGCGCGCAAAGCCCTGCTCGACCACGTGCCGCTTCGACACGACCGGATTCATCCGATGCCGGGCAACTTCAAGCCGCGAGACGGCGCCTGGCTTTACGAAAAAGAACTGCGCGGGTTCTTCGGCGACGAGGCCCTCCCTCGGTTCGACCTCATCTTGCTCGGCATGGGCGACGACGGGCACACGGCCTCGCTCTTTCCAGGCATGCCTGCGCTCGATGAGACAGCGCGCTGGGTCGTCGACACGGCGGTCCCGGAATACGCGAGGCCACACGTCCCTCGGCTCACCCTTACGCTGCCGGTCATCAACGCGGCCTACATGGTGCTGTTTCTGGTGACGGGCGCGGGCAAGGCCGAGAGGGTGCGCGAGGTGTTGTCGGGCGGCTC
>JALOOB010000482.1 GCA_025454635.1 Anaerolineae bacterium | reverse complement strand
CCCGGCCGCGCAACTCGGGCGGTGTGTAGACCATGTTGACCGTGATGCCATGGGTCGAACTGCGGCCGCGGCCGGACATGGAGACGGGCCGGCCGTCGACCTCCCACAGAAAGAGGTTGCCGTTGGTGACGAGACGAATGGCGGTTTCGCGCGCCTCGTCCTTCGTGAGCGCGGGCAGGTGGCAGTCGTCGTTGAACCAGTAAACCCACTCTGTGAGCAGGTCCAGCTCGTCGTCACGCGACCTCGCGCAACTCGTAGATGCGCTGATCCATGCCTGGCTTGAATGGCTGCCCCGTTGTCTCGGTCCAGATGCGGGCGAACGCGAGGGCCGTTGCCGAGTGCGCGATGACGCCGGAGACGCGGCGTACGGGGCTGTCGGCGTCGTAGGACTCTCCGACCGCGACGAGGTCGTCAGCGATCAGGCGCAGGGGTGCGAGATCGTCAACGAGCGCGCTGTAAATGATGACGCGATGCGGCGGGGTGCGGACGGCGGCGGCGACAAAACGGTCGCCATCGTCGACTGTTGCCATGTAGATCGGGTATTTGCTGTAGTAGTCGGGGTTGTCGATGAGGCGCGCGGGAATGCCGATAATGAGGCTGTTGGCCGCTTCCTGTTCTTCCAGCGGCGCGCGGGCGCGGTTCATGAAGTCACGCGCGCTTTCGTATCGTGTTAGCTTCA
Source organism: Anaerolineae bacterium (assembly GCA_025454635.1). GTDB lineage: Bacteria > Chloroflexota > Anaerolineae > CG2-30-64-16 > CG2-30-64-16 > JALOOB01. The sequence continues at coordinate 2,098 of JALOOB010000482.1, read as the reverse complement.
TCGCGACCTCCAGTTACGCGTCTACCCGGCGCGCGGCACGGAGCAACTCCCAAGCGTCCGGCCAGCCATAGGCCACCTCTCGCAGGGGCGTCTGTCCGATGGTGATCGGCTTCTCGCCCAGCAGGATGCCGCCGAGCGCCTCATAGAAGCTGCGCGCGGGCGCGTTGTCTTTGAGCACCCATAGGACGACGGACGCGAACGCGGCGTCGATCAACGCCTGCGCGGATGCAGCCATCAGTTCGTGGCCGATGCCCTGCGCCCGCCACTCGGGCAGCAGGTAGATCGCGTAGACCTCGCCGTCATAGCGCGCGCCGTCCGACCCGACGAAGCCCTCGCGCTCCGGTCCGCCGCCGGTGAAACCGACGATGACGGGAGCGCGGTCTGCGCCGGTGACCTCCGCGACGAAGGAGAATTCTCCCTCGCCGGGGGCTGCGATGCGTTCCCGCCAACGGTCGACGCGCGCCGCGACGCTCAATTCGTCCAGAAACGAGTCGGGCAGGATGCCGCGGTAGGCGGTCTGCCAGGAGCGCACGTGGACGAGGGCGAGCGCTTCTTCGTCGCCCGTAGCAGCCGGGCGGATGACGGCTTCAGGCATTGGTAGCCACTTTTATGACCACGGTCATGTTTTCTTTGCCTTAGCAGCGTCCACTTCCGCCATCATTTCGGCCACGCTTGCCCGGCCTGCGCCGGTGTCGGCACCGAGCATCCGCGCCAGTTCGGTCACGCGCGTCTCGTCTTCCAGGTGGCGGACCTCCGTCCTCGTGCGGCCCGCGGCCACCTGCTTCGCCACATGGTAATGCCGGTCGCCGTAGGCGGCCAGCTGTGGGAGGTGCGTGATGCAGAGCACCTGGTGGCGGACGGCCCCGGCGTCGCCGTCGCCATTGCGAACGGTCAGGCCCCACAGCTTCAGGCCGACGGTTCCGCCGACTCTGCCGCCTATGCCCTGGTCGATCTCATCGAAGATGAGCGTGGGTGTCTCGTCGGCGCGGCCGAGCACGGTCTTGAGCGCAAGCATGAGGCGCGAGGTCTCGCCGCCGGAAGCGACTTTGGCGAGCGGACGCAGCGGCTCGCCGGGATTGGCCGACACGAGGAACGCGACGGCGTCGAGGCCGGTGTTGTCGAACCTATAGCGGCCCGCGGCGGCCTCACTTCGCGTAGCCGAAGGCGCGCCGTCACCGGCGGGGACGAGGGCCCCGGCGGCGTCGGGCGTCCAGCGGAGGTCGACGGCGAAGCGCGCGGCGTCCATCTGAAGGTCGGCCAGCTCGCGTTCGATGGCGCGCGCCATGCGCTCGCCCGCGGTGCGGCGCGCGGCGGACAACTTTGCGCCGTCGCGGCCCATCTCGGCCAGGAGCTTTTCCTCCTCCGCTTCCAGTTCCGCGATGCGCTCCTCGGCGTTGCTGATCGTTTCAAGTTCGCGCGCGGCGCGCTCGCCGTACGCGTTGACCTCGTCGATGGTGTCGCCGTACTTGCGCTGGAGCGTGCGGATCATGTGCAGGCGCTCCTCGACCTGTTGCAGGCGGCGCGGGTTGAACTCGATGGCTTCGCGGTAGCTGCTCACTTCGCGGGCGAGGTCGTCGAGCAGCGCGCTGGCCTCCGTGAGCTGTTCGAGCAGAGGCGCGGCGCTCGGGTCGATACGCGCGAGTCGCGTCAGCGCCTGCTCCGCGGAGCCGAGCGCGTCGAGCGCGCCGGGCTGGTCGTCGTCCGCGCCGGAGAGCAGGATGCTCGCCTCGCCGCTCAATTCGGCCAGTTGCTCCGCGTTGCCGAGCCGCTTGCGCTCCGCGTCGAGTTCTTCTTCTTCGCCCGCTTTGAGCTTCGCGGCGGTGATCTCCTCGACCTGGTAGGTCAGGAGGTCGATGCGGCGAGCGCGCTCACGCTCATCCTGGCGCAGGCTTTCCAACTCGCGGCGCACCGCGCGGACTTTGCGCGCCAACTCCCCGAACGCGGCGGCCTGCTCCGCGAGCCCGGCGTAGCGGTCGAGCAGGCCGACATGCTCGCGTTCGTGGAGCAGGGAGAGGTGCTCCCCTTGGCCGTGTACGTCGACGAGGAGGTTGCCAATTTCGGATAGCAGCGCGGTGGTGACGGAGCGGCCGTTGATGCG
>JALOOB010000010.1 GCA_025454635.1 Anaerolineae bacterium | reverse complement strand
AACTTCCACAAGGGCACGCGCGACGACCTCTCGCTGCTCGACTGGATCGACACCGTCTCAGTGCCGCGCATCAAGGTCGCCGTGCAGGACTACCTCGCCGGCTCGCACCAGACGCAGCTCCATTCCTCCCGGCTCGGCTGCGCGGACGCGATCCGCGCGGGCATCACGACCATCCTCAACATGGAGTGGGCCACCGATCCCTGCGTGGTGGATGTGTTCGACCAGGCCGGCATCCGCATCGTTCACACGTTGACGATGACGGACCAGTGGATCTCGCCGGACGTGCTGCTCCCGCACGCCACCCTCTACCGGCTGGCGGACGAGCTGCGCGAGCGCTGCGCAAGCTCCGGTCGCACGGTCTTCCGCTACGGCCTCGCCTGCCCGAACTCGTGCAGCGTTGACCTCATCCGGGAAGTGCGCCGCCGCGCCGACCGCGAAGGCGTCCCGATCCACATCCACATTGCGGAGACCGAGTACGAGTTCGGCAACATCGAGAAGCTATTCGGGCTGACCCCGACCGAGCATCTGAACAACCTCGGCTTGCTCGGACCGGACGTGCTGGGCGCGCACTGCATCTGGCTCACCGACTCGGATATTGAGCTGTTCGCCCGCACCGGCACAAAGGTCGCGCACAACCCGGAGTGCAACGCGAAGATCGCAGACGGCATTGCGCCCATCCGCAAGATGCTGGCCGCGGGCGTGACCGTGTCGCTCGGCACCGACAGCTGCTCGGTCAACGACAACATGGATATGTTCGAGGCCATGCGGACTGCCGCCTTCCTCCAGAAGGTCACCGCGATGGACCCGAGCGCGCTGCCCGCGCCCGTCACGCTGCGCATGGGCACGCTGGGCGGCGCGGAGGCGCTCGGCATGGATCAGGAGATCGGCTCGCTCGTGGCGGGCAAGAAGGCCGACGTGATCCTGGTCGACCTCTCCGGCGCCCACATGCGGCCCATCAACCGCATCGAGAACAGCCTGGTCTACTGCGCCTCCAGCCACGACGTGACGACCGTCATCTGCGACGGCCGAGTGGTGATGGAAGACGGGCGCATCCTCACCTTCGACGAAGAGACGTGGGTGGACGGCGCGGTCAGCTATGCGCACCAGCGCTTCACCGAGGCAGGCATCTCCCTGCCCGCTTACTTCAACGCTTTGCAGTAAGGAGCTCGCATGAAAGTTGCGCGTCTTCATGGTCCGCTGACCATGCAGGTAGACGAAATGCCGGCGCCGGAGATCGGCCCGCGTGAGGTGCTGGTGCAGGTCGCGCGGTGCGGCGTATGCGGCACCGATGTCGACGCGTACATCGGCAAACAGCCCCGCGGCTGGACGATCACCTACCCCTTCCGCATGGGGCACGAGCTTTCTGGCACAGTGCTGGCCGTCGGCGCCGACGTGCCCACGGTCAAGCCGGGCGACGCGGTCGTCGCGGATGGCCGCCTCACCTGCGGCTACTGCTACTACTGCCGCCGCGGCATGTGGAGCGCGTGCCAGAATGCCGGTTACTTCTCCGGCGGCCTCGCGCAGTACGCGGCCTATCCTTTCCCCAACCTGGTCAAAGTCCCCGCCGGCGTGTCGCTCGCCGAGGCCGCCTTCGCGGAGCCGCTCGCCTGCGTGGTCAACGGCCAGGCGAAGATCGACGTCGCGCCCGGCTCCGTGGCGGTCGTCATCGGTGATGGCCCCATCGGCCTGATGCACGCGCAGATGCTGCGGCATCGCGGCGCCTACACCGTGCTCGTCGGCCTGCTCGACCATCGCCTCGCGGTGGCAGAGCGGCTCGGCATCAACCGCACGGTAAACGCGAAGCGCGAGGATCCGCTCGCCGTGGTGAAAGAAGTCTCCGACGGTCGCGGGGGCGACGTGGTGGTGCTGGCCGCGGGCAGTGTCTCCGTGCTCAAGCAGGCCATCGACCTGGCCGCGCGCCGCGGGCAGGTGCTCTACTTCGCCGCAACGCTCGCGCCCGAAGTCACGCTCGACCTTGACCTGATCCACTACAAGGAGCTGCGGCTGGTGGGCAGCTACGACTCCACCATTGCGCAGTACGAGGACGCGCTCGCCCTGATCCGCGCGTGCGTCGTCCAGGTGCGCCCGCTCATCTCGCACGAACTGCCTCTCGGCCAGGTGCAGGAGGGCTTCGAAATCGCCCGCCGCCAGGAAGGCCTCAAGGTGCAGGTCGACCACGCGCTGTAAGCAACGCGGCCTCCTGAGCCGCTTCTCGCTACCTCAAACAAGGAGAACCGTATGAAGGGCAACACCGTAGAAGTCTATGACACCTTTGCCGAAGCATGGACGCTCGAGGTCGCGCGCGTGCTCATTACTGCGATGACCTCCGAGCTCGCGTTGGGCGCGGCCAACCAGTTCGCCGGCGCCGCGGGTTCGAGCATGATCGGCTCGGCCATCAACGCCGGCATCGAGCGGGCCGCCTTCCCCGGCGAGACGCCCGACGGCCGCCCCGGCGTATACGTTTCGCTCGCCCACATCCCTGACAACCGGGAGGGGATGGTGAAGGAGATCGAGCTCCGCGTGGCGCTGGCCTCGCTCGTCCCGACCGTGACCATCTTCAACGCGATGATCCCCGGCCCCGAGACGGTGAGCGTGAACCTCCACGAGAAATTCGCCATGTCGAAGGAACGCTGGAGCAACAAGGACACCGAGCGCGAGGTGGCGGGCCGGCTGATAGCAGTTGTGCCGACCACGACAGGCGAGTTCGCGTACGAGAAATGCCTCGACGTCAGCACGGGGGGCACCGACGGCCACTTCGTCTGCTTCGCCGTCAACGCGGCGTCCGCAGTCGCCGCGATCCTCGCCGCCAAGGATGCGCTGCAGGCGTTCGACGGCGTCGCGCCGATGGGCTACGGGCTGGAGCAGGTGTTCCGCGAATTCGACTACATCCCGTCGCTGCGCACCGAGATCGAAGACACGAAGATTCCGGAGGGCGTGGGCTCGGTGCTGAACCTGTTGATGTTCGGCGCGTCGGCGGACGTCATGGCGAAGGCCATGGGCGCGTCGCTGAACGCGGCGGCCAAGGTTCCCGGCGTCCTCGCGCTCACCGCGATGAACTTCGGCGGACAGTTCGGCAAGCACAAGTATTTCCTGCGCGAGCTGATGGGCTAACGCGCCGTCAGGCAAGGAAACGCCTGACAGGCTCGCTGCCTGTCAGGCGCACGCCCGCAGGCGCATGGTAGGAACCAGCATGACCACACCCGACATCCTGGAAAACCTCGCCCAGTCCGTCACGGACTATGACCCCGAGGGCGCCGCGCGCTGGGCAGGCGAAGCGATCGCCGCAGGCATCGACCCCCTCGCCGCGCTCGCCGCGCTCACCGACGCCATCCGCGCGGTCGGCGACGGGTTCGCGTGCGGCGACCTCTGGCTGCCCGACTTGATCGCCGCGGCCGACGCGATGAGCGCGGGCACCGCCGTGCTAGAAGCGGAGATCGCGGCCCGCGGGATGCGCCAGCAGGGGCTCGGCGTGGTCGTCATCGGCACGGTCTTCGGCGACATCCATGATATCGGCAAGAACATGGTCGCCACCCTCCTGCGCGCGGCCGGTTTCGTCGTCCACGATCTCGGCATCAACATTACTGCGGCCGCCTTCGTCGACGCGGTCGCGAAGCACAATGCGCAGGTGCTCGCGCTCTCCGCGCTGCTCACCACCACCGCGCCCGAACAAAAAAAGGTCATCGAGCTGCTGCGCGAGGCCGGGCTGCGCGAACAGGTGAAGGTGATCGTCGGCGGGGGCGGCATCACCGCGGCCTTCGCCGACTCCATCGGCGCGGACGGCTACGACGCCACCGCGCCGGGCGCGGTCAAGCTCGCGCGCCGGCTGCTCGGCGTCTAGGCAGGGAGGATCGAGAATGTCACGCGAGGGCATCACGCGCCGCACCACCTTGCGGACGCTGTCCGAGCAGGAGCTCTGCGCCCTGCACGACGGCGCGCTCACCGTGCTGGCGGAGACCGGCTTGACGTTCGAGGACCCCTGGGCGCTCGCGTTTCTCGCCGCGCAGGGCTGCCGCGTCGATGAGGCCGCAGGCCGCGTCCGCTTCCCGCGCGAGCTGGTCGAAGCCTGCCTCGCGCAGGCGCCGCGGCAGTTCCCCCTCGCCGCGCCCAACCCCGCGAACAGCCTGCTCCTCGGCGGCGACCGCCTCTACTTCTCCCACTCGTCGGGCATGCAGACGGTCGACCTTGACACGCTGGAGCCGCGGCGCCCCACCCGTCAGGACTACATCGACTGCATCCGCGTGCTTCAGGCGTTGCCCCACCTCGACCACCTCGGCTGCTACCCGTACTTCGGGTTCGACGACATGCCGGACACGCTGGCCATCCCTGCGGGCGTCGCGCTGCACATGCAGTACTCCGACAAGCACCAGATGACCGCGTGCTCCAACGATGCCGAGTTGTTCACCTTCCAGATGGCGCAGGCCACCGGCCACGAAATCGCCGGCACCATCGGCTCCTCGCCCCCGCTCACTTGGAGCTGCGGCGCCATCACCTCCGCCCGGCGCATCGTCGAGGCCGGCTACGCGCTGACCACGGTCGACGGTGCGATGATGGGCGGCACCGGCCCCGCCACGGTCGCCGGGTCCGCCATCGTCAGCACCGCGGAACACCTCGGCATGGTCGTTCTGGCGCAATGCTTGAACCCCGGCCACCGGATGCTCATCGGCCACTTCTCCGCGCCGCTCAACATGCGGACGGGCTCGCCCGCGTTCGGGCAGATCGGCGCGTCGCTCAGCAACGCCGTCTTCAACCAGCTCTGGTCGCGCTACGGCCTGCCCCTCAGCAACGGCAGCCCCGGCTACGTCAGCGCCAAAGGCATCGAGTTCCAGGCCGGCTACGAGAAGGGCATCGCCGCGGTGATCGCCGCGCTCTCCGGCGTTAACTCGATGCTGCTGCACCTCGGCGTGGCGAATGAGCTCTCCGCGCACCCCGCGCAGGCCATCCTGGACGACGACATCGCGGGCATGGTGGCGCGGTTTGTCGCCGGTGAAGAGATGAGCGAGGACGCGCTTGCGGTCGACCTCATCCAGGCCGTCGGCCCCATCCCCGGCCACTACCTCAGCCGGCCGCACACCCGCAAGTGGTGGCGCAAGGAGCAGTTCATCCCCGCGACTGCGGATTCCCTGAGCTACCCCGAGTGGCTCGACGGGGGCAAAAAGACTGCGCTCGATTACGCGCGGGACAGGCTGGCCGCCATCCTCGCCGCGCCCGAACAGCGGTTCACGACCCCGTCCCAGGACGCGGATCTCGAACGGATTCTGGCGGACGCGCGTCGCTACTACGCGGCGCGGCAGTAGACGCGGCGTTATTTCGCCGCCGGCATCATTTCACCGAAGGAGCAAGCGTATGCGCTATCGCAAACTGGGCAAGACCGGCGTCGACGTCTCCGAGATCGGGTTCGGCGCCTGGGGCATTGGCGGCGCATGGTGGGCCGGCGCCAACAACGACGAATCGTTGGCCTCCATGTGCGCCGCGTTCGAGCTGGGGGTCAACTTCGTGGACACCGCGCCGAACTACGGCGACGGCCTGAGCGAGGAGCTCGTCGGCAAGGCAATCGCGTCCTGGCCGAGCCGCATCTATGTGTCCACCAAGGTCAACCCCATGAACTTCAAGTGGCCGGCCGCGCCGGGCACGCCCATCTCCGAAGTATTCCCGAAAGAGTGGATCGTCGGCTCGGCCGAGAAGAGCCTGAAGCGTCTCGGAATCGAGTGCCTCGACCTGCTCCTGTTGCATGTCTGGCTCGACGAGTGGGCCGCGCTCGACGAATGGAAGGAGGCCTTCGCCCAACTCAAGCAGCAGGGCAAGGTCGCCGCATTCGGCCTGTCGCTCAACTACCCGCTCGAGCCCGACTACGGCGCCGAGGCCATTGCCACCGGCCTCATCGACGCATGCGAGGTGACCTACAACATCTGGGAGCAGGGGCCGGAGGACGCGCTCTTCCCGCTCGCGCTGGAGAAGCAGGTCGCCATCATCGTCAAGTCGCCCCTCGACGAGGGCGCGCTGACCGGCAAGATCACGCCCGACACCGCGCTCGAGCCGGGCAGCTTCCAGGATTTCTACTTCTCCGGCAATCGCCGCCAGGAGGTCGCGGAGCGGGCTGAACGGCTGAAGTTCCTGCTGCGCGACGACGGCGACACGCTCGCCCAGGCCGCATTGCGGTTCTGCCTCAGCCACCCGGCCGTCACGACCGTGGTTACCGGCATGCGCAAGCCACACCATGCGCGCGAAAACATCGCAGCGTCCGATCGCGGCCCGCTGCCTGCTGACGACCTGGCCGCGCTTAAAGCGCACGCCTGGCCGCACAACTTCTGGGCGTAAGGGCGCGCCGACGGCTCGGCGCTCTCCGGCTCGTCCTGGTGGGCTGAAAGGAGGTCCGCCTGTCGCACGACCTGACCCACTCTGCGTAAGGTCCTGTTTCTGGTCCGCTTCAATGACGAACAGCTTCAGGGAGGAGCTCATATGTCCAAGCACGTCACATTCCGGCTGGTGCTAGTCTCGCTGATGATCGTGCTGCCCCTGCTGGCGTCCTGCGCCGCGCCCCCGCCCGCGCCTGCCGAACCGCAGGTCGTGGAAAAGGTCGTGACCCAGATCGTCGAGAAGCAGGTGGAGGTCGAGAAGCCTGTGGTCCAGACCGTGCAGGTCGAGGTCGAGAAGGAAGTCGAGAAGGTCGTGACGGTCGAAGTCCCTGTCGAGAAGGAAACCGTCACCATCGCCTACAACGGCTACTTCGAGAAGACCTTCGGCCCCGCGGCGCCCCCCATCGACGCCATCAAGGAAGAAGTCGCCAAGAAGTACCCCAACATCGAGGTGCAGCTCAACATCATGCCCTACGAGGCGGGTCCCTGGCGCGACAACTACCTCGCCTGGTTCCAGGCCGAGGACGGCACGACTGACCTGATCGGCATGGGCCTCTACTGGCTGCCGGAGTTCGCCAAGACCGGCTGGCTGATGCCCCTCAACGACAAGATCGACCCCGCGATCCTGGCAAAACTGAACCCCGCCTACCTTGACGCCTTCACGGCCGACGGCGAACTGCTGGCTCTCGGCCCGTGGTGGGGCGGCATCGGCGGCCTCTACTATCGCAAGGACATCCTGGAAGCGGCCGGCATCGAACCGCCGGAGACGTACGCGGAACTGGTCGACGCGGCCAAGAAGGTCATGGCCGACAATCCCGAAATGACCGGCTGGACCTGGGGCGCGCTCAAGGATCAGGTGCTCGTCAACCGCTGGGTGGAGTACCTCAACGGCTTCGGCGGCGCGTACTTTGACGACGCCGGCAAGTGCGCCATGAACGACGCCAAGGGCCTCGCCGCGCTCAACTTCATGAAGAGCCTCTTCGACGAGGGCATCACCCCCAAGGAAGCGCTAACCTGGAAGGAAGAGGAGTCGCAGGTGCGCTTCGCCAGCGGCACGGCCCTGTTCCACACCGGTCGCCAGGACATGATGTTCTGGCTCAACGACCCGAAGCAGTCGAAGATCGTCGATATGTGGGGCTTCATCCCCATGCCGGCAGAGCAGGCGGGCGAGGGCGCAGGCTTCTTCGAGGGCTGGGGCTTCTCTATCAACAAGTTCTCCGACAACCCCGAAGCCGCGGCCAAGGTGCTCGAGGTCATGTTCGACTTCCCGGTCCAGAAGGCGTTCAACCTGTCGCAGGGTCCGGTCCAGGCGCACATGGACGTCTACTCTGACCCCGATGTCATCAAGAACAACCCGAACATCCCGCTGATCCAGAAGGTGGCGGACACGGCCATCCCGCCCATCCCGTCGCCCAAGTTCGCGGACATCACGTCGATCCTCTCCGAGGAGCTGCACTCGCATCTGACCGGCCTCAAGCCGGCGCAGCAGGCGCTTGACGACGCCTGCGAGCAAATCGACGCGCTCGGCGAATAGCCGCCGTCGAGTAGTCACGGGCCGGATTGGTCACGCGTGACCGGTCCGGCCCGGATCGGGGCCGCCGCGGAGGGCGGCAGGAGGGTCGGGCTCATTGAACGGCACCGCAGCTTCCGTGCTCCGAATCTTGGTTTTCTACGTCCTCGTCGTCGCCCTGCTGTTCGTCGGGATCGTCATGCTCGCGCGTGCGCGCGAGTACGCGCGGCGCCGCGGTCGTGTTTGGGTTGCGCTCGTCTATCTCGTGGGCGCCCTGTACGTCGTTGCGGCGGGCATTTTCGTCGTGCGGCCCGGCCTGGCAATTGTCCCCGCGGTAGTGGCGCTGGCAGGCAGCGTCGCGCTCGGCCTCGGCCTGGGCGGTTTCAAACGGTTCGGCCTGCTCGAACCGGAGCTCGCGCTGTTGTTCGTGCTGCCCGCGGTGGTCGGCATCTTTCTCTTCTACTATTACCAGATCGCGCAGACAGTCATTTATAGCTTTCATGACTTAGATCACACTACCAAGTGGACGGCCGACACATTCATCGGCCTCCAGAATTATGTGACCGTATTCTCCAGCAAAAACTTCCTCTCCGCGCTGAGTTGGACGCTGATCTTTACGGTGGTGGCGGTCTTTCTCGAACTGTGGATTGGGCTCGGCATGGCGATGGCGACGTTCTGGGTGGCGCGCAATACGTCGGGCATCCTCCGGTCGCTGATTATTATCCCGTGGGCCATCCCGCCGATCATCTCTGCCGCCATCTGGAAGTGGTTCTACAACGCGGACGTCGGGTTCGGCAGGCTGCTGGTCCAATGGGGCCTTCTCGACACCGTGCCGCTCTTCCTCGTCGACCCGCTGCTTGCGCGGTTCGCGGTCATCCTGGCCGACGTCTGGAAGATGTCTGCGATGATCGCGATCCTCATGATCGGCGGCCTCGCGGTCATCCCGCAGGAAATCTACGACGCGGCCAAGGTTGACGGCGCGCGCGGGCTCTATCGCTTCCGCCGGCTGACCCTGCCGCTGCTTGCGCCGACGATTGCGGTCGCGGTGCTCTTCCGCGCGATGGACGCCATCCGCACCTTCGACCTGATCTACGGCCTCACGAAGGGCGGCCCGGGAATCACGACGGAAACGCTCAGCTCCTTCGCTTACAAGTACTACTTCAGCCGCGCCCAGTTCGGCCTCGGGTCGGCCTACGGCGTGGTCGTCTTCGTGCTGGTGCTGGCGCTTGGCGTGCTCTACGTCAGCCGCATCCGCAGAAACCTGAGGTTTAAGGGCGCATGAGAGAGCTCTATCTACCCCAACCGGAACCGAAGCAGGTCGGGCTGCGCGAGAGCGCGAAGGACTGGTTTCAGCGGCGCAGCAAGGTCATCGACCGCACGCTGGCGCTGCTGACAACCATCATCATCTCGCTCTTCTGCCTGATCCCGTTGCTGTGGGTGTTCACGACGTCGCTCAAGCCGATGGGCTCCGAATACTTGACGCCCATCGAGTTGTTCCCGTCCGAGCCGACGCTGGATGCGTATCGCGCAGTCATCAACGAGCTGGGCTTCCTCGTGCCCCTGCGCAACAGCTTCATCGTGTCGCTCTCCACCGCGGCGCTCTGCCTCGTCGTCTCTTCGACGGCCGCGTACGCGGTCGCGCGGCTGCGCTTCCGCTACAAGGTCGAGTCGCTGGTGCTGCTCCAGCTCGGCGCCATGATCCCGCCTGTCGTCACCATCGCGCCCACCTTCGTGCTGCTCAAGCAGATGGACCTGCTCAAGTCTCTGCCCGCGATGGTGATCCCCAATGTGTTCTACTGCGTCCCCCTTGCGACGTGGCTGCTCGCCAGCTATTACGCAGAGCTTCCGTGGGAGCTGGAGGACGCGGCAAAGGTCGACGGCTTCAAGCCGTTCCAGATCTTCCTCAGGGTGATCGTCCCGCTCTCGCTGCCGGGGATGTTCGCGGCCGGGATGTTCGCCTTCATCGGCTCCTACGGCGAGTTCATGCTCGCCTCCGTCGTCACCCTGGGCATCGAGGAAGTGCAGACCATCCCGGTCGCGATCCAGAACTTCTCGTTTGCGTTCCGCCAACAGTGGACCTGGATCTCGGCCGGCGTCGTGCTGGCGCTGCTGCCGGTCGTGCTGATCGTGCTGATCTTCCAGCGCTGGGTCATTCGCGGCCTTACCACAGGTTCGGTCAAATACTAGCCGCGGGCATTGCCTTCGGCTAAAGCCAGATGCGAAGAGCCCCTTAGAAAGGCATACGGGATGAGCCAAGTTCGTGTGCGCAACGTCACCAAGCGCTTCGGGAACGCCACCGCGGTCGATAACATCACACTCGAATTCCCGGATCGGCAACTGACGGTCCTGGTCGGGTCGTCGGGCTGCGGCAAGACGACCCTGCTGCGCATGTTGGCCGGCCTGGAAGAGACGACCGCGGGCGAGATCTACATCGGGGACAAAGAAGTCGCCCACGTGCCCGCCTGGGATCGCAACATCGCGATGGTCTTCCAGAGCTACGCGCTCTATCCTCACATGAGCGTGCGCAAGAACATCGCGTTCCCGCTCGAGGCGCGCCGCACTCCCCGCGCCGAAATCAAGCGCCGCGTCGAAGAGACGGCGGAAATCCTTGGCCTCACCCAACTGCTCGACCGCCTCCCGCGGCAGCTCTCCGGCGGGCAGATGCAGCGCGTCGCCATCGGCCGGGCGATCATCCGTCGGCCCGAGGTCTTCCTGATGGACGAGCCGCTCTCCAACCTCGACGCCAAGCTGCGCGTTAATATGCGCGCGGAACTCAAGCGGCTCCAGCGCGATCTGGGCGTGACCACCGTCTACGTCACCCACGACCAGGCCGAGGCGATGACGATGGCCGATCAGCTCGTGGTGATGAACTCGGGCCGGCTCCTGCAGATCGGCTACCCCGAAGAGGTGTACCTGCACCCGCAGACGACCTTTGTCGCCGGCTTCATCGGCAGCCCGGGCATGAACTTCCTGCCCGCCCGGTTCGACAAGCAGCAGGGCGTCCTTGTCTCCGACTGCTTCACCTATCCGCTTCCCGTCGAGCTGCGCGGTCAGCTCGCGGGCGTGGCCGACCAGTCGAAGCTGCTGCTCGGCATCCGCCCCGAAGACATCCAGGTGGAGCTGGCGCCGCTCCCCGGCACGTTGTCCGCCACCGTCTACATCTCCGAGGTTCTCGGTAAGGAGACGCTGCTCACCCTCGCATGCGGCCAGAACCGCGTGCGCGCGGCGGTGGGCGCGCTGGTCCGCCTCGACATCGGCACGCCCGTCTGGATGGTCCCATCCGTCGCGGGCGTGCGGATCTTCGACGCGGGAACCGAAGCATTGGTCGCCAGTGGCGCTTGCTGAGGCGCAGCCGGTGACACACGCGGCTGCTCGCCCCGGAGCGTTGACCGATGCGAGCGGCGCGCTGCCGTTCGGGCCGTGCGCACCGACGCTGTGCGTCAACGACGCGTGCGGCTACCTCATCGAACAGCCCGCGGTGCAGGCCGAGCTTCTGGCCGGCCGCTTCGACAGCCTCCTTGCGCTGGCCGCAGAAGGCGTGACGCTCGGCGCGCCGGTCTTCAACGCGCAGTTGATGGCCGAGCCGGTCATCCACCTCGAACGCGAGCTGCTGCCCCGCCTCGTGGCCGCGGTCTATGAGCGCACCGGCGCATGCGTTGCCGTCGACTCGCGCGACCCGGCCACCGTCGATGCCGCGCTGGCAGCGTATCCCGGCAAGGCGCTCTGCAACACGGTCACCGGCGACCGCGAGAACCTTAAGACGATGCTGCCTATCATTGCCCGGCGCGGCGCCGCCGTCGGCACCGCGTTGGTCGATGAGCGCGGCGTGCCGCAGACGGTGGCAGAGCGGCTGCGCGTCGCGCGGCGCATCGTCGCCGCGGCCGAGGCGCACGGCATCCCGCGCGAGGACGTGCTGATCGACGCGGTCTGCCTGCCTTCGAGCGTCGCGCCTGATTCGATGCGCGTGACCCTCGAAACGCTCGAGGCGCTGCGCGAGACGCTTGGCGTGCCGACGCTGCTGGGCATCAGCAACGCGGGGCATCTCATGCCTGAGCCGCGGATGCTCGACCTGGCCTTTTTCGCGGCCGCCGTGTCGTGGGGGCTTGACGTCGCCATGATCGACCCGCGCACGCCGCACCTCGCATGGATCACGCGCGGCCTCGACTTCATGCTCGGCGTCGACCGCTACGGCCGGGGCTACCTCGCCCACTATCGCGCCGCGCGTCGCGCGCGGTCTCAATTCTCAGCGCCTAAGGAGGAGACATGAGCTATATTTACGAGTTGGATGCCAAATATCACAAGCTGCACACCTGGGTGCGCCTCGAAGGCGAGCTCGCGGTGGTGGGCATATCGGACTACGCGCAGCAGCGCCTGTCCGACGTGATGTGGGTGGAGCTGCCGTCGGTGGGCGCCATCGTCGGGCAGGGGGAGGCCGTTTGCTATATCGAATCGATCAAATCGTCCGGTGAGGCGTATGCGCCGGTCAGCGGCGAGGTCGTCGAGGTGAACTCCGCGCTGGCGACCAAGCCGGACCTGATGAACCAGGACCCCTACGGGCAGGCATGGGTGGCGAAGCTGCGCCCGACCCATCTCGAAGAGTTGGCCGGGCTGATGGGGGCGGAGGCCTACGAAGCGTTCGTGATCGAGGAAGAGCAGACCGGCGGCCATTGACCTGCGCCGTTTCGCGCGCCGAGCCGTAGGGCGCCTGACAGTACCGCCATCGCGGGGCGACGTGCGGTCGCCCCGCGAGTTATGTTAGCCGCTCTCAGTAGACGCAGGCGCGCGCCTCGTCGGCAAACGCCTGAATCAGCCCCGGCTCCGCATCGAAGAAATGATCGGACGGGCTGAGGATGAACCCGCCGCCGCCGCCCGCAGCTTCAAAGCACCGGCGCACCTCGGCCCGCGTGACTTCAGCCCCGCAGCCGCAGAAGTAGTGCGCCTGGTCAAAGCCCCCGATCATGCAGACGCGCTCGCCGATCCGCCGCTTCGCCACGCCAAGGTCGACGTCGCCGCCCATATCCGGCGGCGTGAACGTCTCCAGCGCATCCGCGCCCATCCCCGCCAGGTCGTCCAAGATAGGCATCATGCCGCCGCACGTGTGATAGACGACGCGCTGCCCCGCCGCATGCGCCGCCGTGATCAGCGGTTCGTCATACGGCGCCACAAACCGGGCGAACAGCCGGGGCGAGATCACCGTGGTCGAGGCATCCCCCCCGCCAAGCTCGATCAGGTCGTAGGCCGCGCCGGCGAGCGAGCGCATATACGCCAGCTTCCACGCCAGCAAGAACGCCAGGACCTCGCGCACCCAGCCCGGATCGTCGAAGGTGGCCAGGATGAGGCGTTGCGTCCCGATGAGGCAGGCCGCGTCCTGCCAGCAGCCCGGCTGCCCGAACAGCGGAAAGCCAGGCGCTGCGCCCCTCACTATCCCGCGCTCGCCGAACGCGTCCGCCTCGCGGTTCACCGCAGCCACGTCGCACCGGAGCGGGGGCAGGTAGCGGGCAATCAGCTCGAAGTCGGCCTTCTCCTTGACCGGGTGCTCCACCAGCCAGTCCGTGTGCTCGTTCGACTGCTTGATAGCCGTCAGGCAGCCGCGCGGGGTGCGGATGGTATAACGCACCGTCGCGTAGCCCGCGCCGTCGAGCGCTTCCTCGCTCACCTGCCACTCGTCCGATGCTTGGGCGATCATCGGGAAAGTCCAGTGAATCGCGTCCAGCCCAAACAGGTCGAAGAACTCCCGCGGCGAGGCGCCGCCCAGGTAGCGCCGGAGGAAATACGGCATCAGATGATGCGTCGTCGCGGGCAGCCGGTCAGGCGTTTGCCGGTTCAGCGCCGCCAGCAGGCGGGCGCGCGAAGTCAGCTCAGGCATCGGGATAGAGCGCCTTCTCGGCCGTCCGGTCGAACACGCGCACCCGCTCGGGCAGAAAGTTCAGCGCGACGGTTTGGTCCAGGCTCACCGCGATATCAGGCCCGGACAGCGCGCGAATCATCACGTCACCCACCTCTAAGGTCAGGAGGTTCTCCCGTCCGAGCGGCTCCAGCATGTAGACGCGCGCCAACACGGTGTCCGCCGGCCCCGGCTGAGGATTGACGCCGATATCCTCCGGCCGTATGCCGAGGACAAGCGGCTGCGCGCCCGCCGCCTCCACAGGCGCCCGCAGAGGCGGCGGCACGGGGTAGGTGAACCCCCGTCCCGTAAGGCAGCCCGCCCCCTCATAGCGGCACGGCAGGAAGTTCATCGACGGGCTGCCGATGAAGCCCGCCACGAAAACGTTGTCTGGCCTGTCGTAGAGCGTCTGCGGCGGGCCGGCCTGCAGGATGACGCCGTCGCGCATCACGATCAGCGTATCGGCCATGGTCATGGCCTCCGCCTGGTCATGCGTGACGTAGATCGTCGTCACCCCGATATCCTCCTGCAGCCGCTTTAACTCTGCGCGCATCTCCACGCGCAGCTTCGCATCCAGGTTCGAGAGCGGCTCATCCATGAGAAAGACGCCCGGTCGCCGCACGATCGCCCGGCCCACCGCAACGCGCTGCATCTGCCCGCCCGACAACTGGCGCGGCTTACGGTCGAGCAGATGGCCCAATCCGAGCGAGGCCGCGGTCTGCTCGACGCGGCCTTTGATTTCGCTCTTGGGCTCCCCGCGCGAGCGCAGCGGATACGCGATGTTGTCGAACACGGTCATGTGCGGGTAAAGCGCGTAGTTCTGAAAGACCATCGCAACGTCGCGATGCCAGGGCGGCACGTCGTTGACAACCCGATCCCCGATATGAATATTCCCGCTCGTCGGATCTTCCAGCCCGGCCACCATCCGCAGCAGCGTGGTCTTCCCGCAGCCCGACGGCCCCACCATCACGGTCAGCTCCGCATGTTTGAACTCGATGGTCACGTCGTTGATGGCCGTCACGCTGCCGAACCGTTTGATGATGTTCTCGGCCAGCACCTTCGTCATTTGCCAACCTCCCTGGCGCGTCGGACGCGGCATCCGCCGCGAGGCTCAATATTTCGCGGAGCCAAGCGTGAGCCCCTGCACGACCCACTTCTGGAACACCATCACCAGGACGATGACCGGCGCCAGCGACAGGACAATCGCTGCGGCCACCCAGGTCCACTGTCGCTGCATCGCCATCGTGTAGCCCTGCACCGCCACCGGGATCGTTTGCGCCTCCGGCAGGCCCATGCTGATCGTGAACGCCAGCATGAACTCGCCCCACGAACCGAGAAACGCAATCACGCCCGCGGAGAACAGCCCCGGCGCGGCCAGCGGCAGCATGATCTGGCGAAAGATCCGCAGCGGTGGCGAGCCGTCCACCTTGGCCGCGTCCTCCAATTCGAAGGGCAGGCCGGCGAAGTAACTGGCGATCAGCCACGTGCTGAGCGGGATGTTGTAAATCATGTTGGGAATGATGAGTCCCGGCAGGCTCCCCAGCAGGCCCATGCTGCGGATGATCAGGAACGTGGGCGCGATCACGATAATGGGCGGCAACATGCTCGCGACCTGGATGAAGAGCAGCGAGCTCCATTTGTATGTGAAGCGCAGCCGCGCAATGGTGTATGCGGCCAGCGAGGCCAGCAGCAGCGCGCCGATCGTCGTCACAGTCGAGACGATCAGGCTGTTCAGGATCGCCCGCTGCACGTTGAAGTCCGGGCCGAGGATGGTGCGGTACGGTTCGAGCGAGATTTCGTCGGGCCAGTAGCGGATCGGCAGGCGGAACTCGGTCCCCGGCGCCTTGAGCGAGGTCAGCACGATCCAGTAGAGCGGCAGGAGCGCGAAAAAGGCCACGCCGATGGTGACGACGACCGAGAGCGCGATATGCAGTCGCTGGCGTTGCTTCTTGCTCATGAGCCGAGTCCTTTGAAACGGAAGTGCGGCTGCACGCGGCGGATATAGATCACGCTGGCAATCAGCACAAGCAGGAACGTCACGACCGCGTACGCCGATCCCCGGCCGTACTGCACGAACTTAAAGTAATACTTGTAAGAGAAGGAGCTGAGCGTTTCGGTCGTCGTGCCCGGCCCACCGTTGGTGAGCCCGTAAATGATGTCGAAAATTTGCAGCCCGGCCATCGTGCGAAAGAGCAGCGTCACGAGGATGGTCGGCATGATCATCGGCACTGTGATCGTCCAGAAGCGCCGCCAGCTCCGCGCGCCGTCCACCTTGGCCGCGTCCGTCAACTCCTTCGGCACGAGCGCCAGCCCGCCCATGAGGAAAATCGCCGCCACCGATGCGCCCTTCCACACGTAGGCCACGATCACGGCCCACCGCGCGAGCGAAGGGTTGGAGAGAAACAGGGGCGGCGCATCGGTCAGGCCCACCCGTACGAACAGGTCGCCGATCAGGCCGACGTCCGTGTTGTACATCCATCGCCAGATCGACGCCTGGATGATCTGCGGAATGGCCCACGGGATGATGATGATGGCGCGCAGGATGCCGGTCAGTCGCCCCCAGACCCAATACGTTGAGAGCGCCAGCATCATGCCCAGCGTCAACTCGAGACTCACAGCGACCAGCGTGAAAAACAGCGTGAACCGGATCGAGCTCCAAAACTGCTTGCTTTGCAGCACCTCGACATAGTTCTGCAACCCGACGAACCGCTCCGGGCTAAGCTCTGCGGTGTGGCTCAGGTCGTAGGCGCTCAACGCCAGCGTATGGCCGATCGGGTAGTAATAGAACAGGAGCAGCCCGACGATGGCCGGAATCAGGAAGAGCACGGCAATTGTCGGCTCGCGTAGTTCCAGTTTCTTCATGGTCGGGCCGCTCCTCTCAGGCAGCGCGCAACGCTACTTCAGCGCGTCGATCTGGCTGCACGCGTCGTCCAACGCCTGCTGCACCGGCTTGACGCCCGTCAGCGCCGCATGCACCTCGTCCTGGATGATGGTCGACACCTGCGCGTAGTTCGGGTGCTGAGGCCGCGCGAGTGACGTTTCCAACACCGGGCCGAGTCGGTACGCCTCGGGATAAGCGTTCTTCACTTCGGGGATCTCGTACAGGTCCTTGTAGTATTGCACCGGCCCCCACGCGATCGCGAACGCCTTCTGCACCTCTTCGCTCGTGACCACGTCCATCACCTTGAGTGCGGCTTCAAGATCGTCTGTGTAGGGCTGAATGGCGAGCCCGAACCCGCCCGACGAGCCGGCCTGGATGCCACCCTCGCCCGCCGGATTGGGCATGAACGCCCACTTGTCGACCACGCTCGACTTCGCAGGATCATTCAGCCACGTGATGTAATCGTGCGGGCCGCGCAGGAAGATCGCCTTCCCCTCGACAAAACGCGTCCGCGCTTCGTCGTTGTTCCAGGCGGTCGTCTCCTTGGGGGAGAGCCCGGAGTCGATGGTCGACTTCATATACTCGACGGCCTTCACGCCCTCGGGCGAGTTGAACGCGCACGCGCCATCGTCTTCCCAGTACTTGCCGCCGAACGCGTACAGGAACTCGGACCAGACCATCGTCAGGCTCTCTTCCTTCGCCCCCGCCCACAGGTAGCCCGTGAGGTCCGGGTTCTCCTTCTGGATCGCCTCGACGATTTCGGTCAGTTCATCCCAGGTCTTCGGCGGTTCATAGCCTGCTTCTTCGAGCAGGTCGGTCCGGTAGTAAAGCCCGCTCGTCGCAGTCCAGAACGGGATCGCGAGCAGCTTGCCGTCATAGGAGAAGAGGTCAAGGCCCGCCTGCTCGAACTTGTCCGCAATGTCCGGGAAGTGCTCGTTGAGCGGCACCGCCCATTCCGCCGCGCCAAACTCCGACACCCACGGCGTGTCCATGCCGAACAGGTCGATCGTGTTGTCCTTCGCGGTGATCCAGATGGCCATCGCGTCGTGCCACTGGCTCATGTTGTCAGGCGCGAGGTTAATCTGGACGTCGATCTCAGGGTACTTGGCGGCTACGGCCTGGCGGATTGCCTCCAGGGGCGACGGGCCGTCGCCGAAAGACATGTTGAAGAAGCGGTTGTACGAGAGGATGACGGTCTTCTTGTCGACCGGCACTTCTTTCTCCACGACGACGGTGGCCGGCACTTCCTTTTCGACGACGACAGTCGCCGGCACTTCTTTCTCGACGATCACCGTCGCCTGCTTTTCGACGACGACGGTCTGCTGAACGATCTTCTCGACCGTGATAGGGGCTGGAGCCGGGGCGGCGCATCCTACGAGGATCGCGGCCACCACCGTCAAAACCAGCCAGCCGGCGGTGCGCTTGGAGGACATCTTCATACTCCTTTAGGCCCAGGTGCGAAGGTGAATGAACGAACGGCATCTCCTTGGTCGTCGAGTCCCGGAAACCCCTCCTTTCGCGGCGGTTAAGTGTGCGCCGCGCAGCACGACCGGCGCAGAATCAACTCGCACGGCAGCGGCGCGGGCGCAGCAACCGGCTCCCCGCGTTCCAGCATAGTCAGCAAGGTCTGCGCTGCGGTGCGGCCCATCTCTCGGTTCGGCACGCGCACGGTGGTCAGCGGCGGGCAGGCGACCGCCGCCCAGGGATATTCGTCGAAGCTGATCAAGCCGAGATCCTCCGGGCAGCGGACCGCGGCCTCGGGCAGCGCGCGCAGCGCGCCCAGCGTCAATTGCTCGCTGTTGATGAGCACCGCGCGTGGTCTCCGCGGCCGCGCCAGCAGGGCCATCATGGCCGCATAGCCTCCGTCCGCGTCCAGCGGGCTGCTGAAGATCCACTCGTCGGGGACCGGCAGCCCGCGAGCGGCCATGGCCTCGCGGAAGCCGGCCAGACGCTCCCCCATATTGAGCAGGTCTTGCGGCCCGGTCAGAATGCCGATCTCCGTCATCCCGCATTGGAGGAAGTGCTCGACGGCCAGCGCAGCGCCGCCCGCGTTGTCAGGCCCGACATAGGGCCCGGTCAGCCGGTCGAACGGGCGGTCCATGAAGACGATTGGAATGCTCTTGAGGTCCGCGTAAGTGGTGGCGTGCCAGCGCTGGCTCGTGGCCAGCGCAATGATGCCGTCCACGCGATCGCGTAACGCAAGGTCGAGATTCTCGATCTCCCGTTCTGCCAGCCCGGGCGTATGAAACAGGAAGATCGAGTATCCTTTCGGACGCAGCACATCGCCGATGCCCAAAAGCGACTCGCCGAGGAACGGGAACGAGACGTCCGAGCTAATGACGCCGATCGTCTGCGTCCTCCGCGTCGCGAGGCTGCGCGCAATGGCACTCGGCCGGTACTCCAGTTCCGCAATCGCGCGCAGCACGTTGTCCCGCGTCTCTTCTCCGACGAAACGCGTGCCGTTGATCACGTGCGACACGGTCGCTTTGGACACCCCTGCGCGGTCGGCAATATCGCGCATCGTAGGTCGGGTTGGGCTCATAGCTGCCTCTCTACGGAGTCACCAACACAGTCACAATTTCGGCGGGGCCGATGTCAAGCTCGCACTCCTGGCCGTTTGGGGCCAGGGCAAGGGCCGCGCGGGGATGCCCGTCCGCATCGCTGCGCGCGACCGCGCAGACGCGCTGCCCGAACCCCAGGGTGGCGCGCGCGGCGGCGGCCGTCGGGTTCCACAAACGCGCGATGACACTCGCGTCGTCTTCGCTCACCTGCAGGGACGACAGCGCGAGCCAGTCGGGCGCCAGCGTGAGGAAAGGCGCGGCGACCGCCTGCCCGGCCGCAAGGGGCGCGACGACGGGTGGCGCGAGGAACATCTCGGCCATGTTCGAGACGGCCGCCCAGCTATCCGCCGCAACTGGCGCGATGCCAAGGCGAAACGCGTGCGCGCCCAGGCACTGCGCGGCAGGAGTGGGGATGGCCGGGCCGGCGTGCCCGCGGCGCGTCGACAGGTCGCCGCGTGACAGGCTGCCTACACAGCGCAGCAGCGTCACCGCCAGCGTCACCTGTCCGTCCTCGACGAGCGGCTCGTGCTCGGGGAGGCCGTCGGTGAAGATGACAAAGCCGCCCGACTCTCCCCGCACCCCGACCCAGTCCGTGTGGGGCCGCGTGGCCGCGCGCGGTTGACGCCACCCGGCTGGCTGCGCCAAGACAACCGTCCGCTCGCTGACGCCAAACGCCGCGCCCGAGTAGACGGCCTCAGCGGCCGCGCCGGTTCGGAAGAGCGCGCGCAGCCGGTGGTCGCGCGCCCCGTTCTCCACTTCGAGCTTCACTTCCGCGACAGGGCTGCCCGCGGTCACCTGGACGGTGAGCGCTACGGGCAGCGGAACGGTCTCCGGTGAGCGCGCGGCCCGGTCCGCCGTGAGGCCCGCGGGCAGCTCGCAGCGCATCTCGACCCTCAGCGCACCGAGCAGCGGCCCCGCGTGAACAACCTCGACGCGGACGGCGCGCGGCTCCAGCAGCCGGGGAGTATCGCCGGGCAAGGGGCCGTGATCGTAAGTGTCCCCCGCGTCTGCGGCATCCTCCAGCAGGCAGAGCGGACCCGCAACCCGCCCCGTCGCCAGGTCGGTCAGCGCGAGCCGGCCGTGATCGTCCACGTCGACCCGGATCATGCCGTTCGTGAGGAAACGCGGTCCCGCGAGCACGGGGCATTCGACTTCCCCCGCGGCCCCGCCCTCGCTCAAAACGCGCGTCGACCCGCCCAGCCCCGCGCAATACGCCTCGAACGCAAGCTCCACCTCGTAATAGCGCGCGCGCAAGCGCATAGGCGCCTGCCGCGGCCAGCTCGCCACCTCAGCCATAAGCGCCGCCGCGGCTTCATCGTCCGCCCAGGCGCGCTCTGTCAGCCACAGCGTGAGATGCGCGGCGTCCCCTTTCCGTTCGAGAGTCTGCATCGCATAACCCAGCCCGTCAATCTCACTGAGCGACGCCTGCCACATAGGCGCGGATGCCAGAAACTCCCCGGCGGTAATCTCGGCATTCAGCCAGTCATAGTCGCGGAGCGCGCTCGCCAACACCTGCGCGGGCCGCTCTGCCTCGCCCTGCGCCACCCGGTAGTCTTCGCTGAGTTGCGGCACTCGCACGGTGGCGCGCGTGACTTGTCGGCGGGCTTGCGGCAAGGTGTTCAGGACGAGCAGCCGGAATGCGCCGTCGCGAACGCCGGGCTGCGCGCGAACGGTCAGCGCGCGCAGCGCGCGTGCGGTCAACGCGGCGGCCAGGTCCTCTGCCTGCCGGTAGCGACACAGCATCTCCTCGCTGACCCGGTCGATGTGGCAGCCGCAGATGCTGTCGTGACACTGGTTCTGCAGGATCAGCCGCCATGCGGCCTCGATCGCTGCGTGGGGATAGCGCGCGCCCGCAAGCCACGCCAGGGTCGCCAACGGCTCGACCTCGCGTAGGAGGCTGCGCTCCGCTGCGGCGTTGGCCTGCTTGAGCGGCATGCGCGCGGAAAGCACGCCGGCCAGCAACGGCTGATGCCGTGATCCCCGTAGTTCGCCCCGTACCACGGGCAACTGTCGGTCAGAAGCCTTGAGCAGCGCCAGGCATCCGCCGAGCGAGTTCTGCGCGAACGAACGGTACGGGAAGACGCGGCCGAGATACGCGATGATTTCAGGCAGATCGGGCTGCGGCGGGGTGTGGTCCGCGCCGTTCCAGAGCGCCACGGGTCCGCCCCGGGCTTCGGGGTCGAGCGCAGCCACCAGACGCTCGCACTGTTGCGCGGCCAGCGCGAAATCTGTTTCGCGCGGGTCGACTGGCCCCCAGAAGGAGGCATGGCCGAGGTTGCCGCCGTTGACGTAGCCGCCGGACTGGTGCAGCGCAAACACGCGATGCCCGCTCGGCGCCTCTAGCTCGAACGCGCCGGCCGGAGTCGTCGGTTCGTCGCCCAGGCCGCGGGTGAAGACGAGCGTGTCGATGTCGAAGTTGCGGAGAATCTGTGGCAGTTGGGCGATATGGCCGAAGGTGTCCGGGAGCCAGCCGCATTCGCATAATCCGCCGTACGCGGCCGCGCTGCGCCTGCCGAGCGCCAGGTTACGCATCAAGGCTTCCCCGGCGACAAGCGTCTCGTCGGGCTGGACGTACCAGGGGCCCAGTTCGAGCTGCCCCGAGCGCGCCAAACGGCGGAGGTCCTCGCCCCGTTCCGGGCGGAGCGCGAGGTAGTCATCCGCGAGGATTGTCTGGCCGTCCAGCAAAAACGAGCGATAGTCAGGCCGCGCGTCGAGGAGGTCGAGCAGCGCGTCGATCAGGTCGACGAGACGCACCCGGTAATCCTGAAAGGTCCGGTACCACTCGCGATCCCAGTGCGTGTGAGCGACGATAACGACCAGTTGAGAAGGCATATGGCCTCAACAGCGAGGGCTGGCAGCGCGCCACCTGACGCAAAACCGGTTACGTAACCGGTTTACCAGAGGCCATACTATCACCGCCCTGGCAACTTGTCAACAGGTTTTTTGTTGCGCTTGGGGTCAATTGCGGTAGGGCCCGGCATCCTTTGCCGTTGCCCGCGCGCACCGCATCGCCTCCTCCACGATCTCTGCCCCAGGAGTCTGTCCGATCACGATGAAACGCTGTTGAAGCGCGGCCGGTGTTAGGCTCCATGTCGGTTTGGAAAATGCCCACGCCGGCGCAGGGTTTCCTGACAGCGTCCGCGATCTAGCCACGCTGCCGCTGCAACTGCTGACATAAACGAATGGGAAGCCGGTGCGACCAGGAAAACCCGGTAATGCGGAGGCAGTGTTATGGGAATGATGTCCATCCACCTGCTTGGAAAGTTTGCAGCCTACTCCGACAACCGATCTGTTTCCGGCCTGAATTCGCGCAGGCTGCAGGAGTTCTTCGCCTACCTCTTGCTCAACCGAAACCGCACCTTCTCGCGTGAGATCCTTGCCGAGCAGATTACCCCCGATGCCGAGCCGTTGCGGTCAAGGAAAGCGCTGCGCCAGGTGTTGTGGCGCCTGCAAACCGTGGTTGATGAGAACGCCCACTCGTCGGAAGACCGGCTCCTCCTCGTCGATGACGAATGGGTCACCGTAAACGCAGATGCTCGCGTGTGGTTGGATGTTGCGGAGCTGGAGGCTGCCTACAAGAGCTCAGTCGGGCAATTGGGCGAAAACCTGGATGACGGAACGGCTGACGCGCTCCGCAAAGCCGTCTCGTTCTACCGCGCCGACCTGCTCGAAGGCTGTTATCAGGACTGGTGCCTGCGCGAGCGCGAGCGCTTGCAGAACTACTTCCTCGCAATGCTGGATAAGCTGGTGGGCTATTGCGCCGCTCACAGCCAATATGAGGAAGGCATCGTATACGCCAACCATATCCTCAGCTACGACCGGGCGCGCGAGCGCGCCCATTACCGCCTCATGCAGCTTTATGCCCGCGCTGGAGACCGCACCGCAGCTCTCCGCCAGTACCATTCGTGTGAGATCGCGCTGTGCGAGGAGTTGAGCGTCGCGCCCAGCCGCCGCACGAGCGACCTTTATGAGCAGATTTCGGCCGACACACTCGACTCGCTTCTCCCTGCGCCTGCCGGCCGAACTTCAGTGCCCCGTGATCCCAACGATGCCGCCTTCCTGGCGCTCACCCACATGCGACGGGAGCTGAAGCTATATGTTGCGCAGCTGGAGCAAATCCTGGGCGCCGATCCTGAGTGTCGGCCCTTCCCCGAGGCGCCCGGTGATTCGGTGAGTGAGACGCGTAGAGGACGCGCAAGAGACACCGCGGGGCAACAGGATAGCTAGAATGCTGTGTCAGGCGCGGAGACATCCTGCTGTGGTGAAAGCCCGAGTATGAAGGATCATGCGCAAAGATACGACATATGGGAGTGGAACACGTTGTCCTTCGTTGTCCGTATCTGGCTTGAGGAGCCGGGCGGCAGCGCCTGGCGTGGGCACATTACCCATGTAGAGAGCGGGACTCGGCGGTATGTCGATGACTTCAGCCAGCTCAACGACTTCATTGCCGGCTATCTGCGTGAAAAGGGCGTCGATCGCTAGGGGCGAACGCGCCTCGACCGATCATCCTGCGGCATCACTCAGAGGAGGTTTCGATGGCTTTAGTGTACCAGTACCCGGGCGTCTACATTGAGGAGGTTCCCAGCGGCGTGCGCCCAATCATCGGCGTCGCCACCGGCGTGCGCCCAATCATCGGCGTCGCCACCTCCATCACGGCCTTTATCGGCTGGGCCCCCAAAGGTCCAACCGATGCCGCCTACAGAGTAACGAGCTGGGCAGACTTCGAGCGACTCTATGGGGGCATGGATGCGCGCAGCTACCTCGGCTATGCCGTTTACCATTTCTACCAAAATGGCGGCAGCCAGGCCTACATCGTGCGACTCGCGGCAGACGATGCCCAACTGGCCACCGCGACGCTGGGCGACCTAGTCCTCACGGCAACCGGTCCGGGCGAATGGGGGAACAACTACCGGGTTGCGGTGCGGGCGGGGACTGGGGGGGTATTCGGGCTGGACGTCATCCGCGTCAACCCGGATGACCCCAATGACCGCTCCGTAGTCGAGTCCTTCGAAAACCTGTCGCTCCAGTCAACGCATCCGCGCTTCGCCGAGTTGGCCCTCAACCAGGACTCGCAGATCGTCAATGCCACGGTGAACGGCGTCACCGATCCGACCGACGACGAACAGCCTTTGTCGGGTGGCGCGGATGGAACCGTGCTTGAGCCCGATGGGGCGAACAGCGCAGACTTCATCACGGCCATGAACGGCAACGCGAACAACAAGGGCGTGCCGGGTCTTGCGGACGTCGACCTGTTTAATCTGCTTTGCGTGCCGGGCCTCACGAACCGCCCCGCGCTCGCCGATCTGCAGAAGCTCTGTCGCGACCGCCGGGCCTTCCTGATCACAGAGGCAGAGAAGGGCGCTAACAAGGCCACGTTCAACACGACCGGGCTCAGTGGGAAGGATGGGATCAACTCCGCCCTTTACTTCCCGTGGATCAAGGCGCCCGATCCCATGATGGAAGGCCGCGTTAGGTTGTTCCCCCCAAGCGGCTTCGTAGCCGGCCTCTACGCCTTCACCGATGCATCCCGCGGCGTCTGGAAGGCGCCGGCCGGCACTGAAGCGAGCCTCACCGGCGCAATCGGCGTCGAGACGCCGCTATCAGACACCGAGTGCGGCCTCTTGAACATCCAAGGCGTCAACTGCATCCGAACCTTCAATCCCTATGGCACCGTGATCTGGGGAGCGCGCACGTTGAAGGGGAATGATCTTGAAGGCTCCGAGTGGAAGTACATCCCCGTGCGCCGCACCGCCCTCTTCATTGAGGAGACGCTGTACCGCAACCTGAAGTGGGTCGTCTTCGAGCCGAACGACGAGCCTCTGTGGGCCTCCATCCGCCTGAACGTCGGCACATTCATGCAGGACCTGTTCCGCCAGCACGCGTTTCAGGGCGCCTCGCCGCGCGAGGCCTACTTCGTCAAGTGCGATAAGGATACGACGACGCAGAGTGAC